>CAYTWC010000223.1:0-3847 GCA_964441975.1 uncultured Acidimicrobiaceae bacterium
GGATGGGACACAATTCACCGCCGATCCGGCTTCCCCGGGCTTTGGAACCGGCCCGCCGGCTCCAGCTGACCGACTGTCCGATCCCGTCGCCGACAGGCACGTACAGCTCGACAACGGGGTGGGTGTGACTGTGTTCGCCACCCGGGCGGGTGTGGAGAGCACGATGGATCAGGTGCTCTTGATCGAGGCGGTCGGAAGTGTGGGGGTGGTCGCCCTCATGCTCGTTCTGCTCCTACGTGCTTCGAGAGTCTTGCTCGGGCCGGTGGACCAGATCGTCGACACCGCAAGACGGATCGCCGCAGGAGGCACGAAGGAACGCCTCGAACCCGACCGCCCGGACACCGAATTGGGTCGAATGGCGATTGCGTTTGATGAGATGCTCGACTCGCTCGAGGTTGCTCTCGAAGAGAGCAGGGGGGCCGAGCTCGAGGCAAGGCAGGCCGAGGATCGTGCCAAGCAGTTCCTCGCCGACGCAGCCCATCAATTGCGTACTCCGATCGCCGGATTGCGAGCCTCGGTCGACTCGTTGCTCAGGACACCGGATCCCGTCGAGCGGGATCACCTACTCGACAACCTGGCGAAGGAGACGGCGCGGGCCAGTCGCCTCGTGACGCTGCTCCTGCGGGCGGCCGAACTCGACCAGGGCGATGTGATCGACATGTCGCCGATCGACTTGGCGGCGACAGTGCGGGACGAGACCGAGAGGGCGCAGAAGTACTCGCCACGGATCCAATTCGCGCTCCGAGTTGCACAAGACGACGTCGTGGTCGAAGCGAACACGGATGCGATCTCGGAGGCGATTGCCAACCTGCTCGACAACTCGCGCAGGCACGCAAGAGAGCGAGTGACCGTCGAGGTCGACCGTGTGGATGGCATCGCCGAGGTCACAGTCGCAAATGACGGTCCGGCACTGCCCGACGAGCTGCGTGACCGTGTCTTCGATAGGTTTGCGAGCTTCGGCGATCACGGGGGGAGTGGGTTGGGTCTCCCGATCGCACGGTCGATTGCTCGTTTGCATGGGGGAGACGTTGTGTACCGCGAACGCTCGTTCGTGTTGCGTCTCCCAGCAGGTGCAGTCCCGAATCCGTCGATCCCGAAGGACGTCGCGGCCTTGTCGTAGCGGCCGTTCTCCGCTGAGGTCACTTCAGGAAACCTTCAGCAGGTCTTCAGGGCGGGTTCAGTCCGCTCCGCGACAGTGGCATTGTCGACGTCGGCGATGGTGGTCGGGCGCTGGAGAGGAGACGGCGACGTGAGCGTGATGAACCTCCTGCTGATCATGGCCGCAGCGCTCGGCGGCGGCATGCTCGCGAAGCGGCTCGGGTACCCCTCGATTCTCGGCGAACTCCTCGCTGGCATCCTTCTCGGACCCCCGCTGCTCGGATGGCTCCCGTCGGACGAATCCCTCGCGGTCCTCGGAGAGCTCGGGGTCCTGCTCATGATGCTCTACATCGGTATCCATATCGATCTTGGGGATTTGAAGCGGGTTTCGTGGGCCGGACTTCTTGCGGCGGCAGGTGGCTTTCTCGTGCCGGCCGCCCTCGGTTACGTCATAACCGTGATGCTCGGTGGCACGGCGGTCGCGGCGGTCTTCGTCGCGCTGGCGATGGGCGTGACGTCCCTGGCGACGAAGTCACGAATACTCGTGGATCTCAAGATCCTCGATACCCGCATCGCTCACGTCCTGATGGTGGGTGCACTTGTATCGGACCTCGCAGCCCTGATTGTCTTTGCCGGCGTCCTCGGCGTGGCCGGACCGGTGGGTGAGCCGATGTCGGCCGGAATGGAACTGCTCGGAGAGCTCGTCCCTGTGGTGCTTCTCGCAGGCGTGTTCGTCATAGGGGCCTACATCGTGGGTACTCGCGTGCTTCCTCCGTTGGGCAGATTTGTCGCGAGGAGGGTCGGATCGGACACCGCGACGATATTCGTCCTCGTCGTATTCGTAGGGCTCGTCTTCGCTGAGGCGGCAGAGTTGGCTGGTCTCCACGCCATCCTCGGTGCGTTTGTTGCAGGCCTCTTCATCGACGAGAACGTGTTGCTGGGGAGGTCCGGTCGTACGGTGCAGTCGATCCTCGCCACGGTATCAGTCGGGTTCCTGGCGCCGATCTTCTTCGTGATGGCAGGTTTCGAGGTCACCTTCGGTGTCTTCCGAACGGACTTGGGTCTTCTCACCCTCGTGGTGGTCCTTGCGACGGTCGGGAAGGTCGTCGGTACGGCGCTGTTCTACCTACCGAGCGGAAACGGTTGGCGAGAGGGCGTGGCCGTCGGGGTCGGGATGAACGGTCGCGGCGCCGTGGAGATCATCATCGCCGAGATCGCGCTGTCATTGGGACTGATCTCGCCTGAGATCTTCTCGATCCTCGTCTTCATGGCGATCGTCACGACAGCGTCGGTCCCAGTGTTGCTCACGATGGCCGTGCGATGGCTCGATCGACGCGGTGAGTTGATCCGTCCGGGGCAACGACAACGGATCGTCATTGTCGGGGCAGGTCCCGTTTCGCGGGCGTTGGCCAAAGCGGCTGCACCGCGACCCGTGACGCTGATCGATACCAATCCGGACCTTGTCGCCACCGCGAGATCCGAGGGGCTCGATGTGGTCTACGGGAGTGCGTTCGAAGAGGGCACCGTCGACCGTGCACGGGTTGCCGAGGCTGGGTGCCTCATCGCCATGACGCCCAATTCGCGTGTCAACGTGCTTGCGGCCCAAACCGCAGCGAACAGCTACGGCGTTCCGACTGTGCTCGTGTCGCTCGGGACCACCAACGTGCACGGATTGGACGATCTGATGCAGAGCACCGACGCGGCGAGGCTGTTCAGCTATCCGGTCGACCTGGCCGCCTGGGACGTTGCTGTCACAAACGGCTCCGCGCGCGAGGTCGCGATCGAGATGCAGGCTCCGCCGTTCACCTTCGACGGAATCGACGAATCGCGCGAGGGTGAACCTGTGGGTGAACACACGGACAAGGTCCTCCCACTCCTCGTCATCCGCGGCGAACAGCGCATTCCCTTCGCTGTCGCTGGAGACCTCGAGCGTGGGGACATTGTCTTCGCACTGGCTCGGGCGCATACGACGAGCGGCGAATTCACCCCTTGGCCGATAGGCGAACAGGTCCTGTAGGTCGGGGCCACGAGTCGTCAGGGGGACGCGAGGATGACACCTTGGTGTGAACCGAGGTGCAGCGACCCATGTGAGGAACCATCAGCGCGAGGGTGTGTCGAGACCACGATGTCGCCAACCAATTCCGGAATCGAGCAGGGGACGTCCGAGAAGTTGAGAGCGACGGTGAGCGTCTCCGATCCGTCGCCGGTGGTTCGCTCGAATATGAGGACGTTCTCGTCGGATGCCTCGTGCATGCGTACGTGCGGCGAGGTCAGCGCTGCGGCTTGCCGGCGAAGCTGGAGGAGATCGCGGTACAACTGGAGCATCGAGTCGGGATCCCGGAGTTGCGCTTCGACGTTCACGATGTCTGAATCAGCATTGAGCGGGAGCCACGGGTCACCGGTTGTGAATCCCGCTCCCGGGCCTGACGTCCACTGCATCGGCGTCCGGCACCCGTCGCGACTCAGGTACGAGACGTTTCTGCCCCACGGGTCCCGAGCGTCATCGGAAGCAATCGCACCCTGCCGCATCCCGATTTCGTCTCCGTAGTACATGAACGCGGCCCCTGGCAGGGTCAAGAGCAGGACGGCAGCAAGCCGAGCGTGATCAGGGCCGAGCCGCGAGATGATCCGATGCTCGTCGTGGTTTCCGAGGGTCCAGTTCGTGGTTGCTCCCGCGGGTACCACGGCGAGCACGGCCTCGATGGTCCTGCGAACCGAAACCGCGTCCCAGTCCGAAACCATCAGATGG
>CAYTWC010000224.1:0-3831 GCA_964441975.1 uncultured Acidimicrobiaceae bacterium
CTGGGGATTCGAACGTCCGAACACGTGGATCAACTCAGGGGGTCTCGGCACGATGGGTTATGCGGTGCCGGCCGCGGTGGGCGCCCAGGCGGGGATGCCGGAAGAAACGGTCATCGCGATCGACGGTGACGGGTGCTTCCAGATGACGTTCCAGGAGCTGATCACCGCGGCAATCGAGAACATCCCTGTCAAGGTCGTGGTCATGAACAACGCAAATCTCGGGATGGTCAGGCAGTGGCAGAAGCTGTTCTACGACAACCGATTCTCGGCAACCGAGCTGTCGTTCTCTGTGCCGGACGTCGTCATGCTCGCCGAGGCCATGGGCTGTGTCGGGCTCCGTGCCGACAACCCGGAAGATGTCATCCCGACGATCGAGAAGGGACTCGCCATCAACGACAGGCCTGTTGTGATGGAATTCCGGTGCGATCCTGATGCCATGGTCTTTCCGATGATCAAAGCTGGCGGCAGCAACGACGTGATCCTGATGGGACCAGAGGACCTCACATGAGCCACGTGATTTCGGTGACGGTCGAGAACAAGCCGGGTGTCCTTGCACGAGTTGCGTCGATGTTCGCGCGGCGAGGTTTCAACATCCACTCCCTCGCCGTTGGTCCGACCCAGGATCCGACACGCTCCCAGATGACGGTCGTCGTCGACGGGCCCGAAATGGAGCAGGTCATCAAACAGCTGTACAAGCTTGTCCACACACTGAAAGTCACCGAACACGTGCCCGGTGAGGCCATCGAACGTGAAATCATGCTGATCCGCGTCAACGCCGAACCGGCCCGTCGATCGGAAATTCTCGAGGCAGCGAACGTATTCGATGCGACAGCGGTCGACGTCGGTGCCTCCTCTGTCACATTCGAGGTCGTGGGCGAGCCATCAAGGCTTGCCGACTTCCACGAGATGATGAAGACATACGGAATTGTGAGCCTGGTGAAATCGGGCCGCATTGCACTCGCCAAGGACGCAAAGTCCGCGGCGAAGAAACAAAAGCGAACTGCGTAGGAGCAAGCAACCATGGCCAAGATGTTTTACGAAGCAGATGCGGATCCGGCACTGATCGCCCGCCGGAAGGTCGCCGTCATCGGCTTCGGGAGTCAGGGCCATGCCCATGCGCTCAACCTCAAGGATTCCGGCGTCGATGTGGTCGTCGGGCTTCGCGAGGGTTCCAAGCGGATCCGCGCAGCTTCCGACGCCGGTCTCAAGGTCGTCGATCCCGAGACAGCGGCCGAGTGGGCAGACGTCATCATGATGCTTGTCCCCGATCAGGTGCAGCAGGGCGTCTACGAGGACGTCATCGCGCCCCGACTCAAGAGTGGCGATGCGCTCTTGTTCGCCCACGGGTTCGCCGTTCACTTCGAACTGATCAAACCTCCGGCGGATGTGGACGTCGCGATGGTCGCCCCGAAGGGCCCTGGCCACTTGGTTCGCCGGCAGTTCGTCGAGGGCTCGGGCGTCCCGACGCTCGTCGCCGTCCACCAGGACGCGACAGGCGATGCGTTCGCACTCGCTCTCTCCTACGCACACGGCATCGGAGGCACCAGGGGCGGTGTGATCGAGACGAACTTCAAGGAAGAGACCGAGACAGACCTGTTCGGCGAGCAGGTGATCCTCTGCGGAGGGGTCGACGCTCTCGTGCTCAACGCATTCGAAACGCTCACCGAAGCCGGATATGAGCCTGAGATGGCGTACTTCGAAGTGCTCCACGAACTGAAGCTGATCGTCGACCTCCTGTGGGAGGGTGGAATCGAGTGGATGCGCCATTCGGTGTCCGACACGGCCGAATACGGTGACATCACCCGTGGTCCGAGAATCGTGAACGACGCAACGAAGGACACGATGCGCCAGATTCTCGGCGAGATCCAGTCCGGCGAGTTCGCACGGGAATGGATGGCCGAGTACGCAGCGGGATCACCCAAGCTCGTCGCTGCTCGTGCCTCGATCGCTGAACACCCGGTCGAGAAGACAGGTCGTGAACTCCGCGACATGATGACCTTCATGGTCGCAAAGACGCCAGAAGACGACACATGACCCCGACTTCCTGCACGACGACGCTCCTGAACGGTCTGCGACTTATCCAGCCGGTCCACGCGACCGGCTGAGACATTCGCGCAACCACACCAACTCAGGAGTTCCACCATGCAGGACAAATTGATCATCTTCGACACCACCCTCCGCGACGGAGAGCAAGCACCGGGCATCGCCCTGTCCCCCGACGACAAGGTCGCGATCGCCCACCAACTCGCCAAGTTGAAGGTCGACGTCATCGAGGCGGGCTTTGCAGCGTCGAGTCCGGGCGACTTCGCCGCGGTCTCTCGGATCGCGGCGGAGGTGAAGGGTCCAAAGATCGCCACCCTTGCTCGGACGCACCCAGACGACATCGATCAGGCAGCGGACGCGCTCAAGGCAGCTGAGGAGAAGCGAATCCACGTATTCATGTCGACATCCCCCATTCACATGGAACAGATGCTCCGCATGACTCCCGACGACGTGTTGAAGTCTGTACGCGATGGCGTCGCGAGAGCCACCTCGTACGTCGATGACGTCGAATTCTCACCCCAGGATGCGACGCGTTCGGACCCCGATTTCATCGTCGAGGTGTGTCGGGCTGCGGTCGAGGCCGGTGCGACGACGATCAACATCCCCGATACGGTCGGGTTCGCCATGCCCGAGGACTTCGTCGAGCTCCTCCGCCTTGTCTACACCGAGGTGCGGGGTGGCAACGAGGATGTCATCATCTCGACCCACTGCCACAACGACCTCGGCCTCGCGGTTGCGAACTCGCTGTCGGCGATCCACGCCGGAGCGCGTCAGATCGAAGGAGCGGTGAACGGGATCGGTGAACGCGCAGGGAACACCTCGACCGAAGAGATCATCATGGCGCTCACCACCCGCGCCGACCACTTCGATGTCGAGATCGGCGCCGACACGACCGAGATCTTCGAGACGTCACGGCTCGTCTCCAGCCTGACCGGGTACCCGATCCAGTACAACAAGGCCGTCGTCGGGAAGAACGCCTTTGCGCATGAATCCGGGATCCATCAACACGGTGTCCTGCGCAATCGCGAAACCTACGAGATCATGGATCCGGCGGCGATCGGTCACGCTTCTGTGCTCGTCCTGGGCAAGCATTCGGGCAGAGCCGCGTTCGCCGATGCGCTCGAGAAACTCGGGATCCGGCTCGAGGATGCCGACTTCCAGAGGTCGTTCGAACGCTTCAAACAGCTTGCGGACCGCAAAGGCGAGATCTCCGAGGAAGGTATCCGGGCGATCGTGTCAGAGGAGACCAACGCCGAAACCCACCAGCTCACACTCGTTGCGCTGCATTTCACGGGTGGATCACACGAACCACCGATCGCGACCGTCACACTCGACAAGGACGGCGAAGAGATCGTCGCACGGGCTGAGGGCGATGGAATGGTGAATGCCGCGTTCGTCGCGGTCCAGGACGCCTACGGCATCGCTGCCGAGCTCACGGACTACCGGGTGTCCCCCCTGACATCAGGAGCCGACGCACTCGCGAAGGTCAACATCATCGTCAAGGTCGGCTCGTCCACCTTCTCGGGTCAGGGCGTGTCGACCGACGTCGTCGAAGGATCGGCTCGCGCCATGGTTTCGGCGCTCAACAAGGCAGCGTTCGACCGAGGTGCGGTCGACGGCAGCTGACCCTTCGGGCCGGCTCGCCGGACATGTGACCATGTCCGATGTCTGGCGGGCTGACGGCCGAACCCCGGTAGCCTGCGATTCAGCAGAAACGTATGCATCTGAGAGGTCGGAAGATGGCAACTGCAGATATCGGCGTCATCGGCCTCGCGGTGATGGGTCAGA
>CAYTWC010000225.1:0-3787 GCA_964441975.1 uncultured Acidimicrobiaceae bacterium
ATGGCGTTCGCCGCAACGGCTATCCACACGCGAGCCTTGTACGCGAGCGCGGTCCACGTGATGCCCATGCTCAGCAGGACGGAAACCACGATCACGATTTGCCAGCTTGTGCCGGATGAGGAGTCGCGGAGCACGAACGTGGATTCCCACAGCGCAAGCGCGATGCCTGCGAGACCGGCTATCCAGCTGAAGCGGTAGACCATCCGTGCTCCATTGCGTTTCTCCACGACTCGGCCCAGATGCCGTCCGGGGTGGTTCTCACGACGAGGGCGCCAGCTCGAGCGAAACCAAGTATGGCTTCATTCTCGGTTTTGGCAACCGACAGCACGACCGTACGGTAGAAGTCCTGACTGAGTAGTTGCATGGCCGACAGATCGGCTTCATCCGCTGTCCCGGTCACCATGACGAGGACGCCCCCTGCCATTCCGGACCTCCTGAGTCGCGAGACGAGGTGCCGGAGGTTCAGATCCTTTGCGGGGCGGATGGTTGCGAGCTCTTCCATGGCAACGCGATACGCGTCGGCATTCCCGACCACGGTGCCGTTGCCCGTGCCGGTCCAGATGGTGGGTGTGTAGCCGCTGGCGAAGAGGTGTTTGAGGACGGACGCTGCCCCGCGGACCGCCTGTTCGAAGCTTTCCGAGGATCCGTGTGGCTCGACACGCGGATCGAGCACGATGAAGGCGCGTGACTGCCAAGGCATCTCGAGCTGCTTGATCATGAGCTCGTCACGCTTGGCCGACGACGGCCAATGCACCTTGCGGAGATCGTCCCCTTGGTGGTACTCACGGAGCGTGAAGAAGTCCTCGCCTCCGGAATGCCAGAAGCTCGCCCGCGCCGTGTTGATGGTCTGGTCCTGGCCTCTCCCGGTCGGGACACCGCTGAGCGTCTCGACGCGCGGGTACACGACGATTCGATCGACACTTCCGAAACTCGATTCGGATTCCGTGAACCCGAGTGGGTCGCCGATCGTGACCTTGGAAGGACCGACCCGATACACACCCCTTGGGCGACACAGCACCTCGTACCGTCCGGCCATCGTGTCACCGTCCGAGACGCGGTCTGCTACGAAGGTCGCCGAGCCGAGTCCGTGGACACGATCTTCGACCGACACCCGATACACCTTTCGCCGTGACTGCAGTGACAGGTCGACGATGGCACGTTCGCCGTCATGGAGCTGCTGCGGATTGACCATGCGCCGGAGCACAAGGCGAGGCGCGGCGAAGCGGACGTATAGGGAACCGCCGAGTACCGCGACGAGAAGGAAGACCGACAAGGCGAGGAGCAAATCCTCCCCGAACCCTGCCCAGAGGACCGCGAGTGCGGCTGCAGCACCGACTGCAGCCCATCCGCGAGTCGTCGGCATCAGCCGGTCGACCGGGTTCCGGGTACCGGAACGGAGGTCATGACCTCGTCGAGGATGTCGACGACTGTGCTCCCGCGCATCTGGGCCTCCGGTCGGATGACCAGCCTGTGGTTCAGAACGGGTTTCACGATCGCTTTGACATCGTCGGGACTTGCATAGTCGCGCCCGTCGCCGGCGGCCACGGCGCGTGATGCCCGCTGGAGGTACAGCGTCGCCCGCGGTGAGGCACCGAGGAGGATGTCGGGGTGGGCTCGCGTCGCTTCCGCGAGGTCGATGAGATACCCACGGAGGATGTCCGCGACGTGCACCTGTCGGGCGACCGACGTCATGCGGACGATGTCGTCGGCGTGGACCACCGGTTTCAGCTCGTCGAAGCTCGAACCTGCCCCGTGGGTCTGGAGCATCTCGAGCTCCTTGGCTCGCTCGGGATAGCCCATCGACACCCGCATCATGAAGCGGTCGAGCTGGGCCTCGGGCAACGGGTAGGTCCCTTCATGTTCGATCGGGTTCTGTGTGGCGATCACGATGAACGGGCGGTCGAGCACGTGCGTCTCACCGTCGACCGTGATCTGCCGTTCCTCCATCGCCTCGAGGAGTGCTGCCTGCGTCTTGGGGCTCGCTCGGTTGATTTCGTCTCCGAGGACGACGTTGGCGAAGACCGGTCCGGCTCTGAAGTTGAATGTGCCCGATTCGCGGCTCCACACGGACACACCCGTGACATCTGCCGGGAGGAGATCCGGTGTGAACTGCACTCGTTGGAACGAGCAGTCGATCGATCGTGCCAATGCCTTGGCGAGCAGTGTCTTGCCGACGCCGGGTACGTCCTCGATCAGTACGTGACCCTCGGCGACGAGGCTTGTGACGACGAGGTCGATCGCCGGACGCTTGCCCTGGATCACGCGTTCGATGTTTTCTGCGACCGTTTGATACCGGTCGCCATACCAATCAAGGTCTGCCTGCGTCAGGGACACAATGCCTCCTTTGGGTCCGAGAGAAGCAACGGAACCATACCGCGTCGCACGGGTTCCGCACACGGGAATCGTGATTCGGCTGGGCGCATGCACGGCTACATTCGTCGTATGTTTTCTGCTTCCAATGTCGTCGCGGTACTCGTTCGACCCCATCTGTGGCCGACGGCGGTCGCCGCGTGGTTCTCATTCTGCCCGCGCGGATGGTGGAAGAAGCCCCCGTTTCTGCCCATTCCGGACCGTTCCGTCGTCGATTGGAGAGTGACTACTGCCTATGGACAATCGGATATGACCCTTGTCACCCACGACGTGCTTTCGTATCTTCGTTGGAGACGGCACACGGACCGTTAGGAAACGAAAGGGAGTTCTGTGCACGCGCGATCACTACGCGAGGATCTCCTTGGCATTGAAGGTGTGGAAGGGGCAGACATAGACGGTGATTCAGAGTCACCGTCCGGCCTCCGAATCCGGATTGCTGAGGGCGCCGACCAACACTGGGTCGGACAGGAGATTCGACGCGTTCTATCTTCCCATGGGCTTGGGACTGATACCCGCTTGCCGGGAGAGCCGAGTTCAGAACCCTCATCTGAACCGGTGGAGCCGATGTCGGCCGACGCCATCGCATCGATATCTGAGCTTGCCGCCGAGGCTGCCCAGACATCGACGTTGGTATCGGTTGCCGATGACGAACAGGCTGCGGAGGAGTCGGAGAAGCGGATCATCGATCTGACCGACGATCCTGACGAAGAGGAATCGTTTGACGATCTCGACGACGCTGTCGATGAGTTGGAGCCGCTGGTCGCTCCGCGACCGACCCGGACCTCCGTTCGACCCGAGGCGGCCGTCACGAGTATCGAACGTGTGTCCGTCGAGGAGGGTCGGTCCGGTATCGCCGTGACCATCGTCACGACAGACGGACGCTCGGAGACGGATGTCGCCAGGGCGACGGAAGGCGGAGTCGACCGAGCGGTCGTCCTCGCAGCCGCACGGCTCGGCGCACCAGGGAACCCCGATCCGGTTGTGATCGATGTGGACGAACGTCGAATCGACGGGGTCGACATTGTGATGATCGTCCTCGACTGCAACGGCCGGATGGCCGCGGGGAGCTCGGTCATCGGCGCCGGTCGCGCCTACGCACTTGCACGGGCCACGTGGGCGGCTGTCGCTGTCTGAGAGCTTCTGAGCGGTCCGACCGGTCGAACAGGCCGTGTCTCGTCAGTCGGAGCCGGTCGGCACGATCAACTCGACCACGACGTCGCGTTGCTCTGCGGACCGCTCGATCTGATCGCTTGCGCTCACGCTCGGTTCGCCGATGTCCGTCAGTCCGAATGCAGACCGATACTCGGCGTGTTTTGCGATCACGTCCCGCACGACCATGCGCGTGTGGTCGCCCGATGCCGAGCGAAGGGCCTCAAGATCGTCCGAACCCGTCGCGATGATCGTTCCTCCGGTGGCC
>CAYTWC010000226.1:0-3749 GCA_964441975.1 uncultured Acidimicrobiaceae bacterium
ACCACCTCCCTGATGGGCGTTCACCACGAGCGCCGATGCGGACACCGGATTGAAATCCGGGTCTCCTGTCACGGTGATGCCGTACTCGACCTCCGTACCGAGGATTGGTTCGAGGGCCACGGATCTAGAGGTACTGGCCAGGCGAGGCAGTTTCGATGGCGCGTTGTTCCCCGTCGCCTTCGATCAGAGTGCGCACGTAGACGATGCGCTCACCCTTCTTGCCCGAGATTCGCGCCCAGTCGTCCGGATTGGTTGTGTTCGGCAAGTCCTCGTGTTCCTTGAATTCCTGCTGGATCGCCTCCAGGAGATCTGATCGCTTGATGCCGCGCGAACCGTCCTCGATGTCGCGCTTGATGGCATCCTTCTTCGCCCGTCTGACGATGTTTTCGATCATGGCGCCGGAGGCGAAGTCCTTGAAGTAGAGCTCCTCCTTGTCACCGTTTGCGTAGGTGACCTCGAGGAAGCGGTTCTCGTGGCTCTCGGCGTACATCACCTCGACGATGTGTTTGACCGTCGCATCGATGAACGCTTCGACCGAGCCGGCCTCGGCGACCTCATCCCGGTCGTACGGAAGAGAGTCCGGTAGATAGATACGGAAGATCCGCTCAGCAGCGTCCTGCGTGGGTCGCTCGATCTTGATCTTCACATCGAGTCTTCCTGGGCGAAGAATCGCCGGGTCGATGAGGTCCTCACGGTTCGACGCCCCGATAACGATGACGTTCTTGAGCGCCTCGACACCATCGAGTTCGCTGAGGAGCTGCGGGACGATCGTGGATTCGACATCCGACGAAACCCCGGTCCCCCGCGTGCGGAACAGGGAGTCCATCTCGTCGAAGAACACGATGACCGGAACTCCCTCGTCGGATTTCTCCTTGGCTCGCTCGAAGATCAGCCGGATCTGTCTCTCGGTCTCTCCGACGTATTTGTTCAGGAGCTCTGGTCCCTTGATGTTGAGGAAATAGGAGCGCGTGTCCTCGTTGCCGTCGTTGCGTGCGACAGCGCTCGCCAGCGAGTTGGCGACGGCTTTGGCGATCAGGGTCTTCCCGCAGCCGGGGGGACCGTACAGCAGTACGCCCTTGGGCGGAGCCAGGTCATAGTCGACGAACCGATCGCGATGCAGATACGGGAGCTCCACGGCGTCGCGGATGACCTCGATCTGACCATCGAGACCGCCGATGTTGGCGTAGGTGATGTCTGGGACTTCCTCGAGGACGAGGTCTTCAACCTCGGGACGTTCGATCCGTTCAAGGACGAAAGCGGTCTTCGGATCGATGCGGACGTGGTTTCCGACCCGCAATTCGGAATCGGCCATCGGCGCGGCGAGCGTGACCACGCGTTCCTCGTCGCCCCGGCCAAGCACGACAAGTCGATCCTCGGAGAGGAACTCTTTGACCGTTGCGATTTCTCCCGTCGACTCGAAGCTTCTCGCATCGACGATGTTGAAGGCCTCGTTGAGGATGACCTCCTGTCCGGGTTCAAGTTCTTTGATCTCGACGGTGGGTTCGACGGCGACACGCAGTTTGCGACCCGACGAGGTCACATCCACGGTGCCATCGGAGTTGATCTGAAGGACCGTCCCGAAAGGATTCGGAGGCGCCGTGAGCTTTTCGACCTCGTCGCGGAGGAGCGCGAGTTGCTCCCGGGTCTCTCGCAGGGCGAGGGTGAGCTTTTCGTTCTGTCCTTGCGACTGAGCGAGCTGGTTGCGTAGGTCGACCATGCGGTCTTCGAGCATTCGGATGCGACGAGGTGCGTCCTGGAGCCGTTGCCTGAGCGCGGCATTCTCCTCTTCGAGCCTCTGTCGTGCGCTTCCGTTCTCCAGCTCTGACAACCTACGACCTCCTGGACGGTCGAGTCTGTATCGTCACTCGATTGTAGGGTCCATAAGCGATTGTCACGGGGATGCTGCCGAAATGTCAAACACCTCAGGCGGTTTCAGAGTTTTCGCCTCGCTACCGTGATGAACCCCGTGTGTCCGACCATGCGGTGTTCCGGTCGGACCGATCGCCCGGAAATCGCCCACGAGCGCATGAGGATCTCGAACGTGTCGACCTCGATGAATCCACGGGTGACCTCGATGGCATCCCTGAGCTGCTGGACCTGGGGTACGGTCGGCAGATAGGCGGCGAACACTCCCCCGCCGGCCAGCTCGGTGGCAGCGATCCCCGCACAATCCCACGGTTCCGGCATATCGAGGACGATCCGGTCCGGTCGCACGCGTGCGACGTGATCGACGACGTCGCCGACCAGGAACTCGATGTTGTCGGGAACCGCACCACCAAACTTCTCGATCAGCCTTCGGGCATGCGTCTGATGGTCCTCGCGGTTGTCGACGGTGACAACCCGCCCGTCCGGACCGGTCGCCCTCGACAACGCAAGAGTCAACGCTCCCGAACCGGTCCCTGCCTCGAGTACCGTGTTCCCGGGGGCGATATCGGCCCATGTCACGAGAGCTCCGGTGTCTTTCGGATACATCACTGCCGCCCCCCGCTTCATGCGCAGGACGTAGTCTGCGAGCCTCGGACGCATCACCACCACCTGCGAACCCTTCGATGACTCAAGGGAGGAGCCTTCGGGCGAACCGATTATCTCGTCGTGGGGTACCACACCGCGGTCGTAGTGAAAGTCGACACCGTGTTTGAGGGAAAGGAGATACTGCTTGTCACGATGGTCGTAGAGAATGCACGATTCCCCCTCGACGAACTCGGATCCGGGGCCGGGCATCGGCGGTACTCAGGTGAACACGGGGGCGAGAGCCGCCAGCATCGTGAGCACCATGGTCACAACGACCACCCAGATGATGATCTTGATCATTCGCTGATTGCGTCGTGCCATGTTCGTTCAGGATCCGATGGTCGCGTCAGTGAGCGTCTTCGGGCCGTGGGTCACCTTGATCCGCACGGTCTTGCCTGGCTTCACGGTGTAGCCGTAGATCTTCGAATGTTTCCGGCGTCGACGGATGTAGAACCCTATTCCGAGCATGGACAGTCCGATGATCGTCTGTGTACGGGTCGACGCGCCCCGCGACGTTGCGTAGCCGGCCCGCTCAAGAGGATGAAATCGACGTTTCCATGCGTCAACGAATACCGTCAGCGGTTCGAGGCGGTTCACTGCTTGTAGACCTCGACGCGGATCTTCGGGTGTCGCGATTTCCACACCATGTACGCGACGACTCCGACGACCGCGACTCCGGCGACCACCGCGATCACCTTCGCCTTGGACTTGGCTTCCTCCTCGAAGTCGGTGACGACCCCCTCGATCTCACGTAGCTTGCCCTCGAGGTCGGATTTGTCGATGGCGGTCATGACGACTCCTGTGATGACTCAGACGGCGGAGCATCATGGACTCCCCGTTCGGGTACGAGTTTGACGACGATCACACAGAACACCACGAGGATCAGGGCGTACACCACGTACGCAAGGGCCTGCCAATACTCGCCCTCCGGGAGGACATCGACGAGAGCACGGAGTCCTGCAACA
This sequence comes from uncultured Acidimicrobiaceae bacterium, assembly GCA_964441975.1. Classification (GTDB taxonomy): domain Bacteria; phylum Actinomycetota; class Acidimicrobiia; order Spongiisociales; family UBA5794; genus UBA5794. Next base: position 3,477 of record CAYTWC010000226.1, read on the forward strand.
GACAACAGGATGAGCGCTGACGCCCACAGTGCGGCCGCCGCGATCGACATCCCTGCGAAGTATCCGAGCTTCTTGGCGGGTTCGACAGTTTCCTGAAGGAGGTATTCCCGCGCGAGATCGACGAATTCTCGTGTGAGGCGTGGGATGTCGTGTAGTTGTGCCATGGGTCTCCGTCGGTCGCACCAATCGTACTGCACAGCAGTTCCTTGCGGTTCCGTCCGTGCGGAGGCGGCACTCGCTAGGATTTTGCCTCGTGCCGACCAGTGAACCGCA
>CAYTWC010000227.1:0-3737 GCA_964441975.1 uncultured Acidimicrobiaceae bacterium
CACGTGCAGCGAGCCCGACCGCCTCCATGCCTGATCCACACAGCCGGTTGATCGTCGCACCCGGCACGGTGACGGGGAGACCCGCGAGTAGGGATGCCATTCGTGCGACGTTGCGGTTGTCCTCCCCGGCCTGATTGGCGGCGCCGAAGTACACGTCGTCGTACAAGTCGGGTTGGACCCCGGTGTTCTCGACCACGTCACGGATCACCTGCGATGCGAGGTCGTCAGGTCGGACAGCGCTCAGCGCTCCGGCGAATCTGCCGATGGGTGTGCGGATGAAGTCAACGAGGTATGCGTCGGTCATGCCGAAAGCGTACCCGAGCGCTACGGCACCTGAGACATGCCACTGGCGCGGGTGGCTACAGCCGAATCACCCCGACGAGACGGTCCGCATCGACGACAGGAACAGGGCCCGTGTCGAGAAAGTCGGCGAGCTCCGCCGCGGCTTCGGATGGTTCATCGGCGTCGACCGACACGGGTGGTTCCATGATGTCGCCGGTTGTCATGGATTCGTCCGCCTTGAGCACGGTCGTGCGGCGGACGATGCCCACTAGTCGGCCCTCGTCGACCACGGGAGCTACGATGTCGGCCATCACCCTTCTTGCATCCGGCACCGAGAGGTGGACGCTCAGCGCCGATGTGGTCGGTTCCATGGCATCCATGAAGCACCGTCTCGGTTCGGATCGGACGAGAACAGCACCGGCAGGCGCAGCGACGACGAGTTTGTGCCCGGGGCCGTAGAGCTGTCTTTGAAACCATGAGCCTCCGGGGGCCCCGATGACGAGAAGGGTCGTCGGCGTCAACGTCTCGACGATCTCCGAAGCACGATCGGCCGCCAGCGCCACCTTGTCGACTGGCTGGTCGACGTGTGTTGTCACCTCGTCGAGGAGTGTCGTGGCGTTGGAGCGATCCTCACTCGTGTGGTACGCAGTCACCGCCGAGACGTCGATCCCGAGGCTGTGACCGATCTTCGCCGCTACACGCACGGCGAGAGGGGAGTGAGGGCCTTCGGCGACGGCTGCCGTGACGGCGTCGATCGCGCCGAGGTCGACGCCGTTCGGCACGATTGTCGGAACGAGGTCGAAGCTCGTGAACTTCTTCGCAACGAGGCACTCCACGCGACGCTCGATGCATACCGAACGGAGGTCCCCGGAAAGGGCGATCGGTTCGTCGTCGGAGAGGGTCGTTGCGAGTTCGAGACACCCAGACCCGCGCGTCCACGCAACACGGCTCGAGAACACGTTTCCTCCCAATGGGTGAATCACAGACTACCTGAGCGCTGTGGCTCGCAGACGCATCGTTGTCGCGCCGATGGGCTGACTTCCTCGCCGTTTTCGAGACTTCCTCGGGTGCAATTCCGTATTGTGAGGGGAGGCGATGAAAGGGCAACGTGGTTGACACACCAACTCCCGGCGAGACATTGGATCGGGCTGTGGCAGCTATTGCTGACCGCACATACTGGAGTGCGTATCCGGAACACCCGAAGGCGTACGGCGAGGGTGCACCGGCCGCTGGCCAGGTAGCGTTCGATCAGATCCGGGGAACGGAGATGGACATTGGTCAGGACCACCGGGGATTTGTCGCAGTCGAGGAGACTTCCCCGTACGGCGTCGATCTTGCAGTGAAGTATCCCGACACCACGATCGACACAGTGGTCTCGGACGCTGGCAAGGCGATGGCATCGTGGTCCCGTCTTTCGCCGCGTGATCGAGCGGAGTCCTGTGTTGCGATTCTCGACGCCCTTGCGGAATCGAGCTTCGAGATGGCCAACGCAGTGATGTTCACGACCGGGCAGAGCTTTCTCATGGCCTTTCAGGCCGGTGGGCCGCACGCGTTGGATCGGGGCCTCGAGGCCGTCGCGTATGCATATTCGGCACAAGATGCCTTGCCGGGGCCCACTCGCTGGGAGAAGCCGCAGGGATCACGACCGCCCCTGGTCATCGACAAGGAGTGGGTCATCAAGCCGAGGGGGGTCGCGGTCACGATAGGGGTGTCCACTTTTCCGACGTGGAACGGATATCCGGGAATCTTCGCCAGCCTTGCCGCCGGGAACCCGGTGATCATCAAGCCGCATCAAGCGACCGTGCTTCCTTTCGCGATCTTCGTGCGGACGGCTCGCGAGGTTCTCGCCCGGCGAGGGCATGATCCCGACGTCGTGCAGCTGATCGTCGATCGGGAAGGCGAACGAATCGCCAAGGATCTTGTCATGAGGCCCGAGGTCGGCATCGTCGACTACACGGGCGGCTCCGGCTTCGGGGACTGGCTGGAGGAGAATGTCCACCACGCCGAGGTCTACACGGAGAAGGCCGGCGTCAACTCAGTGATTCTCGAGTCTGCTCACGATCTCAAGGCAGTGTTCCGAAACCTGAGTGTCTCCATGACGATGTATTCCGGGCAGATGTGCACCACACCGCAGAATCTGTTCGTCCCACAGGGTGGGATCGAGACCGACGACGGGACCGTCGCGTACGCCGATGTCGTCGACGGGTTCGTTGGTGCCATCGGTGGTCTGCTCGGCGACGACGAGCGTGCGGTTTCGATTCTCGGTGCGGTGAAAGGCAGTGACACGATCGAGAGGATCGGCGGCGCCGAGTCGACAGGAACGGTCCTCGCAGCATCGAGGACCATCCAGAGCGCGGAGTTCCCCGACGCAACCGTGCGTACACCGGCGATCGTCGCCGTTGACGGCACCGACAAGGACATCTACATGCGCGAGATGTTCGGCCCCGTCATCTTCGTCGTGAAGACGGAATCTGGCGACGACAGCATCCGGCTGGCGACAGAATCGGCGAAACGCAGCGGCGCCATCACCTGGCTGGCCTACTCGAAGGATCACGGGCGGAGAGAGCAGATCGTCGATGCCGCAGTCGAAGCCGGAGTGTCGGTTGCGTTCAATCTCACCGGTGGGTTGTTCGTGAATCAATCGGCCGCATTCTCGGACTTTCACGTCACCGGGGCGAACGCAGCCGGGAACAGCTCCCTCACAGATCCGGCCTTCGTCGATCGCCGATTCCGGGTGGTCGGTGTGCGCACAGAACCCACCGAGTAGCAAGCGATCCTCGGGATTTAAAAAAATGTGGTCACAGGAATCCCATGCAGGCGAAGTTAGTATCCGCTAACTTCGTTACCCGCGGAGGCAAGGGATGGCTGTATGACCACGACTCTTGAACAAACGGGTGCCCCAGACCTGAGTGACGCGTTCCCGACGGTCGCATGGAGAACGAGGGACTGGGCGCAGCGAACCCCCGACCGTGTCGCGATGCGGGACAAGGACTTCGGGATCTGGCGCGAACGCACGTCCGCGCAGTTGTGGGATGAGGTTCTGACCGCGGCACACGGGCTCCTGGCGTTGGGTGTCGGACCGAAGGATGTGACCTCGATCCACTCCGAGGACCGTCCCGAGTGGGTGATATTCGATTTTGCGTCAGTCGCCATCAACGCGATATGTACGGGGCTGTATCCGACGAATCCCATCGCCGAGACGCAATACCTGATCAACGACTCCGGTTCGAAGGTGCACTTCGCCGAGGACCAGGAGCAGATCGACAAGATCCTCGATGCGGACCCCGGTGCATATCCGACCGTCGAGAAGATCGTCTACGCCGAACCGCGAGGAGTGCGGACGATCGATGACGCGAGGCTTCTCTTCTGGGACGACTTCATGGATCTCGGACGAGAGCACCGCAGGACCCACGAAGGGGATGTCGAGCGGTTGAAGCTCGATGCGCAACCCGACG
>CAYTWC010000228.1:0-3731 GCA_964441975.1 uncultured Acidimicrobiaceae bacterium
GACGTTCCGGTTCCCTTCGCTCCAGAACTCGAAACGAGGTTTCTGCCGACTGAATCCGAGATCGTTGCCCAGATCGACGGGCTGCTGGAATCCGGGAGCGCCATCGGCCCCTGGTGGGAAAGAGAGGGGGTCTTCACATGACAGGGATCCACGAAGAACGCCGCGCCGCCTTGTCGTCGCGGGTCGAGCAACTGAAGCGGATGATCGAGATCCGGCTGACAGAGGAACGGATCCAGGCACTGTTCGCCGAGGGGTTGGTCAACGGAACGACCCACACCTGTCAGGGGCAGGAAGCGGTTTCTGTCGCACTCGCATCGGTCACCACGCCCGAGGACACGGTCACGTGCACGTACCGGGGACATGGCCATGCCCTTGCGCTCGGCATGACCCCGCTCGAGGTCATGGGGGAAGTCCTCGGCCGTCAGGCAGGGTCCATCGGCGGTGTCGGAGGGTCCATGCACCTCTCCGACTCGGGCATCGGGCTGCTCCCGACCTTTGCGATCGTCGGAGCAGGGATTCCCGTTGCCGTCGGGGCCGCGATCGGGAACCGTGCATCCGGGGGGAACGGTGTCGGAATCGCGATGTTCGGCGATGGTGCAACCAACATCGGGGCCTTCCACGAAGCCCTGAACCTTGCAAGCGTCTGGGACGTCCCTGCCGTTTTTATCTGCGAGAACAACCTGTATGGCGAGTACAGCCGGATCGATCGGACCACCCCTTTCGAAGACCTGTACCGCCGCGGTGCCGCGTACGACATCGCGTCTCGGGCGGTCGACGGTCAGGACATCGACTCGCTTGCCGCGGCCCTGTCGGAGGACATCGAAGCTGCACGGCGCACATCAACGCCCCGATTCGTCGAGGTCAAGACCTATCGGTTCGTCGGCCACTCGCGGTCAGACACCGCTCCGTACCGGACCGAAGGTGAACTCGACGAGTGGCTGCAGCGGGACCCGGTCACCTTGTTGTCAGACCGACTCGTCGCAGAAGGTGTGCTCACCGAGATCGACGTCAAAGCGCTCACCGATGCCGTCACGGCGTCGGTCGACGACGCCCTTGCTGAGGCGAAGGCGTCCCCTCCGCCGGAGCTCACTGCGATGTTCGCCCACGTCGGCGAGTCTGCAGCGATCTGAAATGGCCAGGAACAGGATCAAACTCCCCCAGCTCGGTGAGTCGGTCGAAAGCGTCGTGGTCGTCGAATGGCACGTTGAGATCGGGGCACAGGTGGAGGTCGACGACATCCTCGTGACGGTCGAGACCGACAAGGTCGACACGGATGTGCCGAGTCCCATTGGTGGAACCCTCGTGGAGATAGCCGCGCCGAGTGGTACAGAATTGACGATAGGTGAGCCGCTGTGTGTGATCGAGGGATGACGGGCCGGTCGCACAGGGAATCATCATGCGCGGAACCGGCAACGAGAGGACCATCGTGACGGCAAGAACAGTGGTGGTCACAGGTGCGGCGAGCGGAATCGGTCGAAGCCTGTGCGATCTCCTCATCGAGCGTCATGACGACCTTTTGGTCGGACTGGTCGACTCCGATGCAGCCGCACTCGAACACGCCGTGAAGGAACTTGGACCTCGATCCGGCGGTCGCGTCTGTAGCGTCGCCGATCAGCCCGCACTTGAGCATGCCGTGAGAGAACTCGTCGGAGAATCGACCCTCATCGGCCTGGTGAACGTCGCCGGTACCCACGGTTCTGCCGACAGTCTCGAACTGACTCCTGACGAGTGGCATTCCGGTCTTTCGGTCCACGTCGACGGATCGTTCTACGGCGCACAGGCGGCCGCTCGGATCATGACGGAGAACGGGTATGGCGGTTCGATTGTCAACTTCTCATCTGTCGCCATGGACTTCGGCTGGCCGAAACGTCTCACCTACGCCGTGGCAAAGGCTGCGCTGGTCGGGCTCACGCGAACCCTCGCCGTCGAGTGGGCGGAACACGGGATTCGCGTGAATGCCGTCGCTCCTGGGTACGTCAACACGCCAATGATCCAACGGGCCGTCGAGGACGGCATCATCGACGCAGACGCGAGGCGTCAGGGACATGCGATGAACCGATTCGCGGAGCCAGTCGAGATCGCGGAGGTGGTCGACTTCCTCCTATCGGAGCGGGCGTCGTTCATCACCGGCGAGGTGATCCACGTCGATGGTGGGTTCTCGGTGACCAAGTGAAGGAACGGTGCAGATGAGTGACTATGTGATACGCGACCTCGAGGAGCTGGCAGACGGTGCCCTTGCTGTGCTTGAGACCGGTATCGGGACCGAAGAGTTCCCGATGATCCAAGGACGGGTCATGGCCGTCCAGGCTTCGCCCGACCTCGAGAACTCCGAGGACATGGCATGGGGCCTATCGGCGCTGCCGTCGGGCTACACGGTCCCCGCACACACGCACCGGGCTGAGGAGATCGCGATGATCGTGCGCGGATCGGGATCCATCACGATCGAGGACGACGTCATCGCGGTGTCCAAGGGATCCGTCGTCGTGACACCACCGCACCTCCCGCATCTGACGACAGCTGGTCCCGACGGCCCGATGGTCGTCTATTGGGTCTACGCACCACCGGGCTCTGAAGTCCGTTGGCTCGAGAACGAATGAAAGGGTCGAACGTGGAAGGAAACAAGGTCCCGGCAGATCGGGTATGGGCACATGTCGGATACTCGAGAGCGGTGCGAGTCGGAGACGTCATAGAAGTCGCGGGTACGACCGCCTCAGCGCCCGGTGGGGTCGTCATCGCTCCCGGTGACCTGTACGAGCAGACGAAATACGTGATCGGGGTCATCAAGGATGCCGTGGAAGAACTCGGGGGAACGGTTGATGACATCGTGCGCACCCGCGTCTTCCTGACCGACATTTCCCGTTGGGAGGAGGCCGGGCGCGCACACGGCGAGGTCTTCGGCGAGATTCAGCCCGCTTCCGCCTTTGTCGGGGTCAAAGAACTGCTCCATCCGGACCTGTTGATCGAGGTCGAAGCAACGGCAATCGTTCAGGAACGTTGATCCGCTAGCCGGCTCGGCGTCGCAGGACACGCCCTGGCCGAGCATCGGTTTGGGTGCTGTCTCGGACGACGAATTCACCGTTCACGAGCACGTGGTGGACTCCGAGTGGTGGTGCAGCCGGATTCTCGAATGTTGCCTGATCGATGATGGTCTCGGGGTCGAACACGACGATGTCGGCGATCAGTCCCTCGCTGATCCTACCTCGGTCGGAGATCTGGAGCCGGTCCGCGACGGCGCTCGTGCACTTGCGCACCGCCTCGGGGAGTGTCAGGAGGCCCTGTTCGCGAACGTAGCGACCGAGGACACGGGGATAGGTCCCAAACGAGCGTGGATGGGGCTGTTCGCCGCGCAGGTCAAACGGCATGGCGAGACCATCGGACCCGACCATGGACAGTGGGTGAGCGAGGAAGGACTGCATGTCTTCCTCGGTTCGGTAGAACAGGACGACCCATGCTGCGTTTCCGTGCGTGAGGCAGAGCTGGAGTGCCCATTCCGCCGGGTCGGCATCGACCTCCGAAGCGGCTTGCTCGATAGTCATGCCAGCGGACCACGCGTCGGGTTCACCAACGCTTGCGATGCGGACGCGGTCCCAGAACCACTCGATACCCCAGAAGCCTGATCGCAGCTCGTTGAGAGCCTTGGCGTACGTCGCCTTGTCAGCGAGACGGGCGCGCATCGCGTCCGTACCGCCCTCCTGGACCCAGGTGGGGAGATCCTGTGTCATGGCAGAAGA
>CAYTWC010000229.1:0-3721 GCA_964441975.1 uncultured Acidimicrobiaceae bacterium
ACGATCAGCGACCTTGAGTTGTCACTCGGGTCGAAGACCACCGGTCTCCGCGACTTTGAGCAGGCGGTCATGACTGTGGTCAAGAGAGTTCTCGACGACGGGCCGACCCCGCTCACCGAGTTCCGTGACAAGATCCGCGACGATGCGTCGGCGAACGCTGCCACGTACGACGTCTTCCAAGGGGATGTCCTCGATGCGATCGACCGGCAGAACATGCTCGATCGGTCTGGCAACGGCGCTGCGATTCTCACCGTTGTCATGGCGGGACTCGTCGCCGCTGCCGCATGGCTGATCCTCCCGAGATGGCTCGGCGACCGGCCGGGCGGCATCGACATGGCGGTACTCATCATCCTCGGAATGATCGCCGGCACGCTGCTGCTTGCGGCGTTCCTGATGTTCCGCAAGGTGCGGGTGAAGCGAACGAAGGCCGGCGCACTCGAAGCGGAACGTTGGATGGCGTTCAAGCGGTACCTGCAGGACTTCTCACAGTTGGAGGACGCGCCCTCGATCTCGCTCGAGTTGTGGGACCGGTTCCTCGTGTACGCCATCGTGTTCGGGGTCGCTGAGGAGGTCCTCGAACAGGCCAGGTTGCACGCACCTCCGGAGCTCGAAACGACATCGTCCATCTTCTGGTACGGATCGAACGGATTCACGGGTGGTCACTCGCAGAACGCGTTCTCGGGGATTTCGTCAGCGCTTTCCGGTGCGTTCACACCTCCGTCGTCGGGCGGCAGCGGTGGTGGGTTCTCCGGTGGCGGAGGCGGCGGCGGTGGGGGAGGCGGTGGTGGCGCGTGGTAGTCGAGGGCGACTTTCTCGGTGCAATCGTGCACTACGGCGAGGTGTTCATCGATGCGATCTCGGGCGTCGATCTCGATGCCGATGTTCCGACATGCCCGGGCTGGACGGTGCGGGACCTGGTCGCACACACCGCGATCGTCTATCAGCACAAGACGACGACGGTTCGAGATGGGTGGGTCGATGAAAGCCCACCACGCCCGACGGTCGCCAGCGACGCCTCCGATTTAACCGCGATCTTCACAAGGAGTCTGGATGATCTTGTCACGACGCTTGGTTCTGCGGATCTGACGCAGCCGACGTACACCTGGTGTGACCACGACCACACAGCGGATTGGTGGGTCCGCCGATTGGCACATGAAACCCTGATCCACGCAGCCGATGCCATGGTCAGTGCAGGCAGAACGCCGACCGCAGATCCCTGGTTGGGGCTCGACGGCGTCGATGAGATCCTCGACGAAATGATCCTCGGGTCCCCGCCGTGGGCGCAGTACACGGAAGGAACCGACCGGATCGATCTTGCTGCCGGTTCGCGTGTGTGGCGCCTGCGTACCGGCGCATGGTCCGGAACGAGTCCTCACTCGGGGAGGGTGTTCTCCGACGAACCCGCGCTCGTTCTCGATGCGACCGGGGATGCCCGGGCCACGGTGTCGACTGATCCGGCCACCCTCGATCTGTGGCTGTGGGGCCGCACTGATCTTCCGCTCGACGCTTCGGACGGAGACCGGGAACTCGTCGCGTTCGTACGCGCCGTTGCGGCCGAGGCCACAGGATGACCGTGTCCGCGCACAAGGACGCGTTGCGTCGGTCAACGGTGCAGGTCTACGAAGTCCGGTCTGATGCCGACATCGCCGTCGCACGACTCGCCGCCGATGGCATTGATGCGAGTGTGCATCAGGACGACGAAGGTGGGCTCAACCCCGGGTTCTTCAAGAGGTACGGCGTCCGCGTCGAGGTCGATCAGGAGGATCTCGAAGATGCATACGCGAGTCTGGGAATCGAACGGGTGCGGGTACCTGGACCCGTCGCCGACGCAATGTTCCGGCACGCCGGCTGGTCACTCCCGAATGAGGCCTGCGGCCTCATCGGATGCGATGCCGATGGTCAGCCTGCGTTCGCGGCGTGCCTCACGAACACCGATCTGAGCCCGCGTCGGTTCACCATCGATCCCGAGGAACATTTCGGGGCGATGCGGTACTGCGAGTCGATCGGGCTGACGATCGGTGGAGTGTTCCATAGTCACGTGAAGTCGGAGGGCGTCCCATCTCCGACCGATGTGGCTGCGGGCCTCGACCACCGGTGGATTCATTTCATCATCGGTCCCGTGGTCGGGGAGCGACCACTCCTTCGGGCTTTCCGAATCATCGACGGTGTGGTCGACGAAGCCTCCGTCGTCATCGACGCATAGAATCCTTGTCGATGGCTCGATCAGAACACAACCGTGAGGCCTATCGCCAACTGTTCGCCATCGTCGGAGCGGCGCTCCAAGCCTTTGCACTCTTTATGATCGCTGCATCGCTTCTCGTCGCACCGTGGTGGGTCGTGGCGCTTCTCGGCATCGGTGGGGTCGCGTTGACGGTGTGGTCGTGGCGACGATTCAAGGCCAATTTCATGATGCCGACCATCGCCGGTACGGTGCTCTCCGTCGTGTGGATGGTGGTCATCGGCGTCGGGTTCGGTCTCCTCGGGTGGTCACCGTGAGGCTGACGATTCTCGGGTCGTCGGCAGGGACACCGACGCGGACGAACCCCGCCTCCGGATACCTCGTCGAACACGACGGCACGACGATCTGGGTCGATGCAGGCACCGGGACGTTCATGGAGCTTGCGGCGCGGATCGATCCCGGGCAACTCGATGCAGTCTTTCTCTCACATACCCACGTCGACCACACGAGCGACGTGTTCGGGCTCTACGGTTACCTCGCGTACGGACCGTCGGGCAAAGTGCCGATCCCGGTGTACGTCACTGAGGGGGCGACCGAGAAGTTCGCCGTGTTTGCCGGAGCGACCGGCGAACACGTCTTCCATCATGTCCTGGAGTTCCACGAGGTCGGACCGGGGGACACGGCAACCGTCGGTTCGATGTCGCTGACGTTCGGACCCTCCAAGCACGCCGTCCCGAACAACACGCTACGCATCGACGCAGGGGGCCGCACGTTCGCCTACACGGGCGACACGGGACCGAACCGTCCCTTGATGGACGTCGCCGACGGTGCGGACCTGTTCCTGTGTGAAGCGACGATCATCGACGAACGGACAGCCCAAACCTACGAGTTCCATCTGACCGCGTACGAGGCCGGGAAGATCGCAGCATGGGGAGGCGCCGGGCAACTCGTGTTGACGCATGTGTCCCACCTCGTGGATCCCGCCGAATCGGTCGCTCAGGCACAAGAACGATTCGACGGCCCCGTCACGTACGCTGCGCCCGGGATGGAATTTGATGTCTGACTCTGGAGAACCTGATGCGTGAAGGTAGACGACCCGACGAGCTGCGCCCGGTCGCGATTACACGTGGCTACACCGAGATGACCCCAGGGTCCGTGCTCATCGAGATGGGGAAGACTCGTGTGCTGTGCACGGTCGCCCTCGAGGACTCGGTGCCGTCGTGGATGCGCGGCTCGGGGACGGGTTGGGTCACTGCCGAATACTCGATGCTTCCGGGTGCGAGTCCGCAACGGATCAGGCGCAGCTCGATCAACGGCGGGCGCACCAAGGAGATCCAGCGTCTGATTGGACGCTCGCTGCGGGCGGCGGTCGACATGGACGCGATGGGTGAGGTCACCGCACAGATCGACTGCGACGTGTTGCAGGCCGATGGCGGCACCAGGACAGCTTCGATCACCGGTGCGTGGATCGCGCTCGCTGACGCGTTCGATGCGTGGGTGTCGGAGGGGAAGATGGACTCGAACCCGATCGTCGCGAACATC
>CAYTWC010000230.1:0-3715 GCA_964441975.1 uncultured Acidimicrobiaceae bacterium
ACCTCTTCGAACCGGATGGCACCGAATCGCGCATCGCCCCATCGTGGTTCGACCCGACGACGTCGCGCACGAACGACGGAGCGATCGACTCGAAAGGTCGGCTCTGGATCGGCTCGACAACCCGCGACCGACAGCCAGGCACCGGTGCGATCGGCGTGGTTCGGGACGGCACATGGGACCACCAGATCGGTGACCTCACCCTTCCGAACGGCATCGGCTGGTCTCCCGACGACACCGTCATGTACTACGTCGACACGTTCGGCGAAACGCTGTGGAGGGCCGACTTCGACCCGGTCGCCGGCGCCATCGACGCTCCGGAACCTTTCCATCGGATGTCCCGGGAGGATGGTCTCATGGACGGCTTGGCAGTTGATGCCGAGGGCCGAATCTGGGTGGCGATCTGGGGAGGGCATGCGGTGCTGTGCCTCGGGACCGACGGATCAGTGGTCGACCGAGTCGCTGTCGGAGCACCGAAGGTGACCAGCTGTGCGTTCGCAGGCGAGACGCTCTTCATCACGACCGCCAACCCTGACAGAGAGGACCCACCAGGAGCCGGTGGCCTGTTCGCCGTCGATGTCGGGATCGGAGGCGTGCCTGTCGCACCGATGGAACTGCCCGCATGAGTCGCCTCCCCGCACGAAGTGACGTGCCGTCACTGCCGAGTACACAATGAAGGAATCCGACCACAGGAGATTCTGAATGCACGGCGAGGAACTACCTCTGCGATCGATCGAGCACGTGTGGGACGACGGTCCGTGGGGTGGGTCCGGGTATCGGCACGACTTCTTGTCGCCGACCGTGATGACCTGGACCGGGATCGCGGGCCAGCGCGACGGGAAGACTGACCACGAACGCTACGAGCTGATCGAGATCACGCCTTCGATCATCCAACTGGTGTTCGTGGAACGCAAATCAGGACTCGGTAAGTCGATCATCTACGACTTCTCGACTCAGCGCGTGTTCGGGACGCTTTTTCCCGGCGATGGCAGCGTGTTCAACCTCGTGGGCGACATCACCACACACGAACGGGGCGAATACTCCTGACCGCTGTGGGACGTCGTGCCTCCGTGCTCTTCAACGAGACAGTCCGAACGAGAAATCGGCGACGGTGGGTCGCCACCGTCGCCGATTCAGTTGCCCAGAGAATCGATCGCTAGAAGACGATCAGCCCTCGTGAGAGTTCACCGGCGGCCAGGGCACGGAAGGCTTCATCGGCTTCGTCGAGGTCGTACCGCTTCGTGACGAGATCCTCAACCTTGAGAAGACCGGCCATGGCGAGTTCGACCATTCGCGGGAACTCGACCGACGGATTGCCCGACCCGTAGCGAGATCCTCTGACCTTCCGCTCACCTGCAAGCAAGAGGCGTGGGTCAATGGTGATCGTCGCGCCGCTCGGAGGAGCACCGACGATCACCTCGACACCCCGCTTCGCAAGAACCGTAAGACCCTGTTCCATGGCTTGGGTGTTGCCGACCGCGACGATGCTGGCATCAACACCATCACCAGCGATCTTCTTGATTGCATCGTCAAGGTCTTCCTTGGCGAGGTTGATCGTATGGGTGGCCCCGAAGTGCCGGGCAGCCTCGAGCTTGGAGTCGAGTACATCGATTGCGATGATCGGGTACGCACCTGTCACGGCAGCACCCTGCACCGCGTTCAGTCCGATGCCGCCGCAGCCGAACACAGCCACACTCTGGCCCGCCGTCACCCCTGCGGTGTTGACGACGGCGCCGAATCCGGTCGTGACCGAGCAGCCGATCAAGGCTGCGAGATCGAGAGGGAACTCCTTGTCGATGCCGACAGCTGCAGACTCTGGAACAACGATGTATGGGCCGTAGGTCGATGGACCATAGTGGTAGACAGGCTCGCCGTCCTTGTGGAACCGCGTTCCGCCCGAGCCGTACGCTTCACCGAAAGCTGGGACGTTGAGGCACAGCCCGGGGTAGCCGATGTCGCAGTACTTGCATCCGCCACAGTCGGGAGCCCAGGAGATGACGACGTGATCACCGGGCTTGAGGTTGGTGCATCCTTCACCGACCGACTCGACGACGCCGGACCCTTCATCGCCAAGGACGATTGGCAATGGGACCCCCGAGTGTGAGCCATCGTATGCATGGAGACAACTGTGGCACACGCCACTTGCCGCCATCTTGACCCTGACTTCGCCGAACCCTGGTTCGTCAAGGTCGAGATCGAGCATTTGCATTGGTTCGGTTGGTTTGATCAGAACCGGTGCTGTGATTTTCATGTCGGGTAGGTCCTTTCGCCCCTGATCAGAGGCATTCGTCTTTCAGGTTTCGGTGCGAGGGTTTCGTGGAGGGTTGTGAAACTGTCTGGTTGATCCTCACTCTGTCCGAAGTGTCGAGTCTTTCATGCTTCGAGCCCGACGGAACGGGCCGCCTCGATGAGTGCGGCCGTGTAGCGATCGGTCGGGTTCGCGAACACCTCCGGCATCGGTCCGGCATCGACGATCACGCCGTCCTTCATCACGATCACGTCCTCACAGACTCGGCTGATCACCGCGAGATCGTGGGACACCATGACAAGGGTCAGACCCAGATCGGTGCGGATCTTCATCAAGAGGTTCAGCACCTGTGCCTGCACCGATACATCAAGAGCACTCGTCGGCTCATCGGCGTACAGCACCTCAGGCGACACGGACAGCGCACGTGCGACACCGATTCGTTGGAGCTGACCTCCCGAGAGCTGGTGCGGATTGCGCGGCAGCACTTCGCCGGTCAATCCGACAAGCTCGAGCCACCCCGTCATCTCCTCGTCGGTCGGTTTGCGCTTCTCGATGGCGCGCACGGGCTGACTGAGTGAACGACGAATCGTCATGCGGGGGTCGAACGAGCGGCGAGGCGACTGGAAGATGATCTGATTTCGGCTTCTCAGCTTCCGAGGATCCTTGTCCAGCCAGTCCCGGATGTCGCGGCCATCGAACGTGACGTCGCCCTCTTGATGTTCGAGCAGTCCACAAAGCACCCGCACGAGGGTGGACTTCCCCGACCCGGACTCTCCGACGATGCCCACCGATGCCTTGCTCTCGATCGAGAGATCGAGCCCCTTGAGGATCCAGTCGGTGGGACCTTTCTTGTCCTTCCCACGCGAAGTCGGATATCGGAAGTTGAGCCCCTTGGTTTCAATGAGTGCCATCGCTGGTCCCTCCGACCTCTACTGCCGTCTCCACCGGGTTCCAGCATTTGTAGGTACGTCCGTTGTCGAGCTTGGTGATCGGCGGCGAGGCCTTGCAGGCATCGATCTCGGCTCCGCACCGTCCGCGGAATCGACATCCCGAAGGGAACCGTCCGAGAGCAGGAACGGAACCGGGGATGACGTCGAGCTGTTGATTCACGATGTCACCGAGTTGGTCGTTCTCCGCAATACCCGGGTTCGCGGCCACAAGCGCCGCTGTGTACCGGTGCTTGGGGTTGTTGATGACTTCCTCTGTCGGCCCGTATTCGACGAGGTGCCCGCCGTAGACGACAGCGACGGTATCCGTGATGGACTTGATGACACCCAGGTCGTGGCTGACGAACAACAGGCTCATGTTCCGCTCGGTACTCAGATCGCGGATCAGGTCGAGATTAAGCCCGTCGGTTGCCAGCGGAGACATCACGCCGCCGGCGCCTTCCACGATTGTCGGCATGCCGGGATCGATCTGGTCGAGGCACCAGTGCAGCACCGCGTCGATCGCGAGTTCGCGGTTTTCCTG
>CAYTWC010000231.1:0-3672 GCA_964441975.1 uncultured Acidimicrobiaceae bacterium
GATTCGCGTTCTCGGAGAGGGTCGTGAAGGAATCCTCCCAAGTAGACGGTCGGTGGATTGACGCACTCTCGGCCTGCTCGTACTTCTGGTTCTCGTCATCGCCCTCCCGGCAGCTGCAACAGAGTCGAGCGATGAATCCGAAACCACCGAAACGACCGTCACCACAACGCCCGAATTCGAGGGCGATCCGCCATCGGTCATCGCACCTCCCGTCGTCATCGACGTCGAGGACCAGCCGTGGACCGCTCGTTTCATCTATCCGACCATCGCGGTGGTCACTGTGATCCTGATCGTCGGTGTCGCGATCGGATACAACCGACGGATCCGAAAGAAGTATCAGGTCGTCGACTGACACTGTCGCCATCGCGTCGCCGTAGGCTGGCGCCATGAGCAACATCGACTGGGGAACAGCGGAACGAACCGCAGCGCGGTTCTCGGGGTCGTATCCGCTTGCTGCAACCTACCACGAGCGTCGGTTCGCACTCCAGGCCCCCGACTTGGTCGCTCGTGCATCGGACCTCGTGGCAGAGTCAACGGGTCTGGTGACACCGGGACAGCCCGAGATCGCCGTCGTTTCCAGGGAAGACTGGGTCAGGACGAATACGAATTCGTTCGCTGCGCTCCTCCGACCCATCGAGGATGCACTCGGTAGGACCCCCGACGGCGCCTCGATCTCGGGGAAGGCGATGGGTGCTCAACTCGGAGCCGTGCTCGGGTTCATGTCGAAACGGGTTCTCGGTCAGTACGAGCTTGTCCTTCCGACCGGCGACGATGATTTCGGCGACACGATGTTGTTCGTCGGGGCGAACGTCCTCGCGATGGAACGCCAGCACCAGTTCAAACCATCGAGCTTCCGTTTTTGGGTCGCCCTCCACGAGTGTGCTCACCGCGCACAGTTCACGGGTGTCCCCTGGATGCGGTCCTACTTCCTTTCACTGGTCCACGAGCTGGTGAGCACCAATGCGCGGGAGAAGGGTCGCATGACGAGGATCGCTTCCGAGATCCGTGCATCGATCGATGCCGGAGAGGACCCGCTCGGTGACCACGGGATCGTCGGGCTGCTCGCCTCACCGGATCAGAAAGAGGTGATCGGGAAGGTTCAGGCGTTGATGTCACTGCTCGAAGGCCACGGCCATGTCGTGATGGACCGTGTCGGCGCCCGAGAGATCGTCGACGTGAACCGCATGTCCAACGTTCTCAAGGCGCGGCGCAAGGATCCGAAGTCAGCAGCGATCATGAAACTGATCGGGATCGAGATGAAGATGCGCCAATACGAGGACGGTGCGAAGTTCATCGCGGAGGTCGAACGCCTGGCCTCGTGGGATGCGCTTGCATCGGCCTGGGAGTCGCCCGAGGCCCTTCCGACCCTCGACGAGATCGGCAACGCACGTGCCTGGCTCGACAGGATGGCCGGATGAACACGCCCGTCGTCGAGGCGCTCGCCGCCCTCGACCCGGAAGGGCGTTGCGTTGTAGCGCTCGGTGGTGGAGCGGATTCCGCAGTCCTCCTCGCCGGTGCGGTTGAAGCGTTCGGGTCGGACCGGGTCGTAGGCGTCTTCGTCAACCACGGACTCGAGGGCTCCGCAGGGCTGATGGTTACGGTCGAGCAGCTGTGTGGAGAGCTCGGGGTGCCGCTGCACGTGGAGCTCGCGAAAGTGGTCGACGGGTCCGACCTCGAAGCACGAGCGCGCGATGCACGCTACAGGGCACTTCAATCGGTACTCGGCCCGTCAGACATCTGCTGCACCGGGCATACAAGGGATGATGTGGCCGAAACGGTCCTGATGCGACTGCTGCGCGGTGCGGGTCCGACGGGGCTCGACGGAATCCCGGCTGTCCGAGGTCAATTCAGGCGCCCGTTGCTCGGTTTCGCACGTGCATGGCTGCGGGAAGTGGCGACACACGCCGGTCTGCCCTTCACGGATGACCCGGCGAACACCGACATGCGTTTTCTCCGGTCGCGCGTCCGCAACGAGCTGATTCCCATGCTCGAGGCCGACTACGGCGATCGACTGCGTGACAACCTGGTCGCATCAGCGGAACTCGTGCGGGCCGACAGGGAATCACTGGATGCGATTGCCGACGGTATCCCGATCCGCGTCACGGAACGCGAGATCGGGCTACCCGCTGCCGTGTTGAGTACGCAGCCACGCGCCGTGGCGACTCGCCTGGTGCGCAGGGGACTGAGTCACATCCACGATCCCTACATGGGTGCGCGTTCGGACGTCGATGCCGTCCTCGCGACGTTGGGCGACGGAACCCCACGGGTCCTGACCGGCGACATCGATTGTGTCCGCGATCCCACCGAGGTCGTGCTCGTCCTGCGCGAGCCTGTGTCGAGCATCGATCCGATCGCCGTTGGGCCGGGTGAGTCGTTCGTATGGGACGGGGAACCATTCCGGGTCGCGACGACGCACAGCGCTGCCCTCGCCACCACGACTCCTCGGAGGACTGCGATTGCCATCGACGACGACCGGATCGTCATCCGCGGTGTCGCCGACGGCGATCGAATCGATATCGACGGCGGTACCACGCCTGTTTCAGAAGTCCTGAGATCGGCAGGTGTACCTCCGCGGAATCGTGCGATCTGGATGCTTATTACCGTGGATGACCGGATCGCTGCGGTGCATGGGATCCGAGTCGCCCCTTGGGCGCGGCCTACTCCGGGGCAGCAGGCGGTGATAATCGAGTGGGAGGACCACAGGTGAAACTAGGAAAGACATTGGTCTCTGCGGAGGAGATCGACGAGAAGCTCGCTGAACTCGGGGCAGCGATTTCACGCGACTACGCCGGCAAGGATCTTCTTCTCGTCGGCATCCTCAAGGGAGCTTTCGTGGTCATGGCCGACCTTGCACGCCACATCACCATTCCGGTCGAATTCGACTTCATGGCCGTGTCCTCGTACGGATCGTCGACGAAGAGCTCCGGAGTGGTCCGGATCCTCAAGGATCTCGACCAGGAAATCGCAGATCGACATGTGCTGATCGTCGAGGACATCGTCGACACAGGTCTGACGCTCCACTACCTGCTCAAGAACCTGTCCGTTCGCAAGCCGGCGAGCCTCAAGCTCGCTGCGCTCTTGGTCAAGGACGGTATCGAACGTCCTCCGCTCGACGTCGACTACGAGGGCTTCCACATCCCGCCGGAGTTCGTCGTCGGCTACGGTCTGGATTTCGAGGGAAAGTACCGGAATCTGCCCTACGTCGCCGTCGTCGACTCCGTGGACTAGCGATCAAGCCCCTATTCGGGAGCGAATTCGTATCGCTTCCATCCGAGGCTGGTCGAGCGGGTTCCGAGCTGGGGTCAGGGGTCTGGGATCTCGTAGCGCGGAAGCGTTCCGGCAACTTTGACGGTGGTAAGCCGTACCATGTACAAATCGAAACAATCGAATCGGTCTGTGCCATATCGCTAGGAGAACCGTGAACCGGACGGCGAGAACCATCCTCATCTACTTTGCGGTCATCATTCTGGTCGTTCTCGCGTTCCAGGTCGTCTTCTCGCAGGCAACCGCTCCCGAGGAAATCACCCTCAACCAGTTCGATGAATACCTTGCAGCCGGTGACGTGACCGGTGAGGTCGTGATGAAGGATCGTTCGAACGAGCTCACCGGGACGATTGAGTCCCCCGACGGCACGTTCGACTTCATCGTGAACTACCCAGCTGAATACGCGGC
>CAYTWC010000232.1:0-3667 GCA_964441975.1 uncultured Acidimicrobiaceae bacterium
CACATCACGAACGAGATCAAGGGGCGGGTTCGCAAACTCGGCCAGCGTGAGGATGTCGACATAGTGATCACCGAGGTCGGCGGAACGGTCGGAGACATCGAGAGCCTCCCGTTCCTCGAGGCAATCCGCCAGGTGCGCACAGACGTCGGACCCGAGAACACGAGCTACATCCACGTGACGCTCGTTCCCTGCCTCACCACATCGGACGAGCTCAAGACAAAACCGACGCAGCATTCCGTCGCAGAGCTGCGATCGCGCGGCATACTCCCCGAGATCATCGTCGTGCGCTCCGACAGACCGATCGACGACTCGGCACGCAAGAAGATCTCGCTCTTCTGTGACGTCGCCTCTGACGCGGTCATCAATGCCGTGGACAGCCACGACATCTACGCTGTCCCGCTCTCCCTCCACGAAGCCGGCATCGATGACGTCGTCCTGCGCGAGCTTCATCTCGAAGCCGACAAACCGGACCTGGAGGCGTGGCGCTCGATGGTCGATGCGCTCGTCGCTGACAAACCCGAGGTCAAGATCGGGATCGTGGGCAAGTATGTGGAACTCCCCGATGCGTACCTGTCGGTTGTCGAGTCGCTGCGCCATGCAGGGCCCTCGGGCGGGGTCACGCCATCGATAGAGTGGATATCCGCCGACTCGGTCGACGGAATGCTCGCCGAGAGCTACCTGTCCCACCTCGACGGGATTCTCGTCCCCGGTGGCTTCGGCTCCAGAGGCGTTGAGGGCAAGATCCAGGCGATCCGCTACGCACGCGAGAACAACATCCCGTTCCTCGGACTGTGTCTCGGTCTCCAGAGTGCTGTCATCGAGTTCGCTCGCAACGCCGCTGGTCTCGCCGGGGCCCATTCGACCGAATGTGAGCCGATGACGCCGCATCCGGTCATCGATCTGATGGCGTCGCAGAAGGACGTCGACGACAAGGGTGGGACGATGCGGCTGGGTCTGTACCCAGCAAAGCTCTCGGAAGGATCCCTCGCACGATCGCTGTACGACAAAGAGGTCGTGTACGAACGACACCGCCACCGCTGGGAAGTCAACAACGACTACCGCACGCGCCTCGAAGAGGCAGGGATGTCGATGTCGGGTGTGTCACCCGATGGCAGGCTGGTTGAATTCGTGGAGGTCACCGATCATCCCTACTTCATCGCCACTCAGGCGCACCCGGAGCTCATATCACGCCCTGACGACCCGCACCCGCTGTTCGTCGGGTTCGTGCGAGCTGCAGCAGATCGGGCAGCGGCCGTCTCACAAGACACAGAAGCCGACGTCCGCAGCGACGTTCGGTGAGTAACGACAACGGATTCACCCTCGTCGATGTCGAGCTCCTCCTCGATGCCGGGTTCCTGCGTGTCGAAACGCATACCCTCCAGGGGCCAACCGGGGAGCAAGCAGATCGTATCGTGATCGCCCACCCGGGCGCGGTCGCCGTCGTCCCGATCATCGGCGACGACATCATCCTGATCGAGCAGTATCGAGCGCCGGTGGCATCCAACGTGCTCGAGATCCCAGCAGGGAAGCTGGACTCCACCGACACATCCCGCGAGGAGGCTGCCAGACGCGAACTCCTCGAGGAAACGGGATTCACCGCCGGACGGTTGATCGAACTCACGTCGATCCTCACGGCAGTCGGGTTCACCGACGAGAAGATCACGATCTATCTCGCGAACGACATGATCGAGGGTGCCACAGCTCCCGACGGGATCGAGGAGGACGCGGCCACGCTCGTACGGATATCGTTCGATGAAGCCGTTCGACGTGTCCTCACCGGCCAGATCCAGGACGCAAAGACCATCGCCGGCGTCCTGCTCGCCGACGCCCATCGACGGGCGGAAGCGCCGAACGGTCCCTGGTAGGCTCGACCCATGTCATTCAGCGTCCAGGTGACGATAGATGCGGAGGATCCGCACGTCCTTGCGGCGTGGTGGGCAGAGACCCTGCGGTGGGAGGTCGAACCCCAGGACGAGGCGTTCATCCGATCGATGATCGAACAGGGCCATGCCACCGAGGCCGACACGCGCATGTTCGACGGGGCGCTTGTGTGGGCGGATGCAACGGCGATCCGGCCGATCGGCGAACAGAAACCAGGCACGCCAAGGATTCTCTTCCAGGCGGTGCCGGAAACCAAGACGGTCAAGAATCGCGTCCACCTCGACATCCGGACGGGAGACGCCGATGTCGACGCCGTACGTGCGAGTCTCATCGCCCGGGGAGCCACCGAGCTGTACCAAGCCCAGCAAGGCCCGCACTCGTGGACGACGATGACCGATCCCGAGGGCAACGAGTTCTGCATCTGACGTGCAGCGGTATCTCCACCTTGCCGCTGCGCGGTGGCATCATGTCCCGACATGGCACCCGACGACCTGCCCGACCACGCAATAGATTTTCTCGGAGCGATCAGATCCGAGCGCGGGCTTTCGAAGAACACGGTCGATGCGTATCGCCGGGATCTTCGGCAGTATCAGGCGGTCATCGTCGACACCGGCGGTACCGCGACCCCCGAGGCGGTTCACACCTATCTGGAACGATTGCGGGCCGACGGGCTCGCACCATCGTCGGTTGCTCGCAAGTTCGCCTCGATGCGCGCCTACCACCGATTTCTGGTCCTCGAGGGGTATCGGGACGATGATCCGACGACGACCATCGATACTCCGGGTCGTCCTGCTCCGTTGCCAAAGGCACTCACCGTCGAGGAAGTGACGAGGATCCTCGACCAGCCCGATACATCGGATCCCGTTGGGGTCCGCGACCTGGCCGTGATGGAGTTCTTGTACGCGACGGGGTGCAGGGTTTCGGAACTGTGTGGAACCGATCTACACGACGTCGACCTCGAGACGCGCACGGTGCTCGTGACGGGCAAGGGAAACAAGCAACGCATCGTCCCCCTCGGCAGCTATGCCATCACAGCGATCGAGGGATGGCTCCCCGTGCGACTCGAGACCCGCCGATCAGGTGCCGACAGCGGCGCGCTGTTCATCAGTGCCCGAGGGAATCGATTGAGCCGACAGGCTGTGTGGAGGATCGTCCACAAACATGGAAATGCCGCCGACATCGATCCATCCCGGCTTTCCCCACATGTGTTCCGCCATTCCGCTGCGACGCACATGGTCGAAGGTGGGGCTGACCTTCGCACCGTGCAGGAGATTCTCGGTCACGCAAGCCTTTCGACGACCCAGGTGTACACGAAGATCTCGCCTGAACACCTTCGGGAGGTCGTGATGACCAGCCACCCGCGAGGATGGTCCGCAGCCCGCTGACACGGGTCGAGAGACCCATTTCGTGAAATCAACCGGGTTCATCTTGTACGCTTCGTATGCGAATTCACCCGCATGTACCCACCCCGGGAGGGCCGAATGGCTTCCATCGACCTTGACAACGCACGTACCAACCTCACTGCTGAACGACAGCGGCTCGTCCATCAGCTGGGTGAACTCGGCGCGGATGATTCGGGCGAGTTGACCGGGGACGTCGACTACGGAGACGCCTTCGCCGACGCTGCGGCAGCGACCTCTGCACGTACGAGGACGCTTGGAATCGTCGAGAGCCTTGCGGCGAGCGTGAAAGAGATCGACATCGCACTCGGACGTATCGACGAGGGAACCTACGGTGTCTGTGTCGACTGCGGCACAGAGATCAATCCCGAACGACTCGAGTTTCG
>CAYTWC010000233.1:0-3632 GCA_964441975.1 uncultured Acidimicrobiaceae bacterium
ACCTCAACGACGGAGCCGTCCACAACGACCTCGACCGTCAGGGAAACGACGACCACCGCAGCGCCCGCAACAACCACGACAACGACCGCACCGGTCGAGACCACGACGTCGACCACGGAACCGCCCACCACCACGACGACCGTCGCACCCGAAACCGTCGAGGAGTTCGTCGAGGCCTTCTCGACGGCACTTGAGTCCGGAGACCGGGAATTCGTGGGCGACCGGCTCCACCCGATCATCTACGAAGGGTGGGGTGAGGATCTGTGTGCTGCGTGGATCGACCGGGAGATCATGACGCTCTCTGACTACACGCTGGTCGAGGTCACGTCGGGACCTTTGGATGCCACCGTCTCGACCCCGAACGGTTCGGTCCCCGTCGCTGATGTGTTCACGAGCGACGTGACGTTCACGTTCCAAGGGCAGTCGTTCGAGTCGGTTGGTTCCTTCGCGCTCCTCGAAGGACTCATGTACTGGCTCGGCCAGTGCCGCTGACCCGTCGCTGACCACACGAAGAACGGACCCGGTCGTGATGACCGGATCCGTTCCTTCTCCCCGTTTGCTGGGTCGACTGTGCGTGGCCCCTACTGGCCGATCTTGAGAACGGTCGCCTCCTCCGAGCTCATCCACCACGAGACCTTGAATCCAAGGTTCATCGGTGACGCCGGGTTGACGGCCCACGGTGCGATCGTGCCGATGACCACGTTCACGCCGGGCTGGAGCGTGTATTCCGCTGGCAGCGTGAGGCGGGGGTGGAGCGACTCGAGGGACACCGTGACCTCGTGGTCCTCGTTGTTCCAGATCTTGATCGGCGCAACCGGGTTCCCGTGGGCGACGAGGACGACATCCTCGACGTCGACGTCATTGAAGGGGAGCAGCTCGACGATGAACGCTTCCTTCGTCCCGTTGACCTTCACGAACTCGGTGCCGGCTGACGTCTCGACATCGAACTCGAGTTCGTAGTCGCCGAAGGCGAAGCCTGACGTGTCGACGGTCACATCGATCTCGACCGATGACTTGCCACCCAGGACGGCGGGGAAGTCGGAGAAGGTCAGGGTCGGTGGTGCATTGACCGTGTTGATCGACAACGACAGGTCGCCGTAGTTGTGGATCGTGAACGTGCCGCTCCCCGTGTTCCCGACATCGACGGCATCATCGATGGCGAGTTGCGCAGGCGTCGGCTCCGGCTCGGGCTCTGGTTCCGGTGCGGGCTCCTCGGCGTCCTCTTCGACGGCTGGCTCTTCGACGACCGGTTCGTCGGTGCCTTCTTCGTCGTCAGCGATCTCGGAGACCGTCGTCGTGGTCGTTTCCTCGATCTCGGCGAGTGTGGTGGTCGTGGTCAGCTCGACGTCCGCTGCAATGGCCTCGTCCGGGCCCTTCGTGAGAGCGAATCCGGCTGCGGCGACGACGAACAGTGCAAAGGCCACTCCGGCTGCGGTGAGCACCCATCGCATGGGGGTCTTGGTGGGCGTCTTCTCGAACGACGCTGCCGTGTCCTTGCTGTCGTTGGTCTGATTCGGGTTGTTGGTGGTCATCGTGTCTCCCTTTCGAGCAGTGCCCGGACTGTCCGGACACAGGAGAGATGCGCCAACACGGATTCCCTTACACCCCACCAGGGGATTTCTTCGAGAATTCCTCTGCACGACGACAGACCAGGGCGAACCGTGCTCGTGGCGGTACTGTGGCGGCGTGCAGACCGACGAAGCCCCGTTGTTCATCCAGGCCAGAGCGCTTGACGCCATCGAGAACTGTCCGGCGTCGGTCGCCAGCGGCTCGAAACTCCAGAGAGCGGGCCTCGAACGCTGGATCGCGACGAACACGGCGCTCCAAGGAGTCCTCGTCGGTGGATTGGACATCGCCGAGGCGGTGCGGCAGAACACCGGCCACCTGGACGCCATCCAGGCAGAGCTTGTCGCCGACCTCGTGCGCGTCGGTGTCGAACTCCTCCACGACCCCGAGACCACCTATGACTTCGACCCCGACGACCGTTCCGCCCAGGTCGAGCATCCGAGCGCAAACATCGTCCTGACCGCACACAAGGGGATGACCGCCACCCACCCTGACGGGACCACCGAGTATCTCAAGCTCCGGACGGGGAGGGGAGGTACGCGCCCGCCCGAGGCGGCGATCCTCATCGAGGACAACCGAGATGGATTGACGATGTCGGACCTCATGGTCGACACCGGTGCCATCGAGCCGATCGAACTGTCGGATGCGGTCCGCCGACAGGAGCTCGACCGGCTGTACGAACTCGCTTTGGTGTCCCCGAATCGGGGAGACCGTCGACCCGGTTGGCACTGCTACTCGTGTGAGCGGATCGCGACGTGTGGTCAGTATCCGCCCGAGCCGGGGACGAAGGTCGGGCGATGGCAGCGCACGATCCTGCTCACAAAGACCGAACTGCTCACGCTCGGTGAGTGCCACCGACGTGTCGCGTGGAAGCGGCTGTATGCCATTCCGAAGGACCTTGCCCCCGACGACACCGAGGGAGCGGCTCGCGGAACCCGGTTCCACGATCTCGTTGCCGTGGCGCTGATGGCCGACGATCCCGACGCCGAGTTCGAACGGCAGCTCGACCATGTGGACGCCGCCCACCACGAGGACATGCGTGCGCTGTACCAGCGGCACCTCGCCATCGAGTCAACCCACACCGCCATCACCTACAGCCACACTGAGTACCAGGTGGGCGTGACGCTCGTCGCGCAGGGCATCGAGACCGACCGTCGGGGGAACATGACCCCCGACAAGCCGATCGCGGTCACGGTCAGCGCTCGCACCGACGGCGTCGGACGCGAGGCCGACGGCACCCCCGCCGTCGTCGAACACAGGACGGGTGCGAACTCGGACCGTATCGACGAACGCGAAACCGCCCTGTACGCGCTTGCCGTCGCTCGTCTCGTCAAGTCCGACACGGTTGCGGTCCACCAACATGCGCTCGACGCCGACGATGGACCGTATTGCGAACGGATCGTGTACGCAGCCGATGCACTGGAGGCAGCCACGGAACTCCTCACGAAATCGATCGAACCCGTCGTCCGATGGCACCCACTTGATGCGACCAAACCGGAGGCAACCCCGGGCCAGTGGTGCATCCAATGCACGTTCCGCCACCGCTGCCCCGTATCGAGCGTGTAGGGAAACGCGCAAGAAGCAAGAAGCAAGAAGCAAGAATCTTGGCTCTTGGCTCTTGGCTCTTGCCTCTTTCTGTCATACCCGTCTGAGATGGTGTTCCCACGCAAGTGAGGAGACACACATGACAGTGGCAACGATTCTTTCGGACGAGACATTCAGCCATGACACGGACGAGACGAGGCTCGTGCGATACGAGGCGCCGACGACCGAGGCTGGCTGGCTGGAGCTCTTCGAACAGCTCATCGGGAGCCCCGACGAAGCCAGGGCCGCATACTCGAACATGCTCGCCGCCATCGAAGATGACGAAACCCGGGGCTCCGATGTCATCCTGTGGGATGCCGAGGACGAGCTGTGGGACGAGTAGGGCGGTTGGCACCGCTTGCCCGGGTCCCCGGCTGGCGATACTGGTCGACTCCCGCACCCAGCCTCCGCAAGTGGCGACAGGCGACCCGTCCCGGCCGCTGCCCGAAGCACCACCGCCCAGAGGGATGAACGGTGCGATG
>CAYTWC010000234.1:0-3629 GCA_964441975.1 uncultured Acidimicrobiaceae bacterium
GGATCTGGGATCTGGGATCTGGGATCTGGGATCTGGGATCTGGGATCTGGGATCTGGGATCTCCGCACCCATTAGGGTGCTGGTATGACCCAGTTCGCATACTTCGCAGGCCACGAGCAGTTCCAACCGGAGGACCTCGTCCGCCACGCAGTCCTCGCCGAAGAAGCCGGTTTCGACATGGTGCTTGTCTCCGAGCATTTCCACCCGTGGGTCGACGATCTCGGAGCGTCCGGTTTCGCTTTTGCGACGATCGCCGCGATGGCTCAGGCGACGTCCACGATCCAGTTCACCACCGGCGTGACCACACCGTTGTGGCGATACCACCCGGCCGTCGTGGCTCAGGCCGCGGCGACGCTCGACCGTATCAGCGGTGGACGGTTCAATCTCGGTGTCGGTACCGGGGAGAATCTCAACGAAGGGCCGCTCGGGTACGAGTTCCCGAAATATGCCGAGCGCGCCGCCCGTATGGACGAGGCTCTCCAGATAATGCGGCGACTCTTCGACGGGGAAAAGCTCACGTTCGACGGCGAGTACTACACAACCGATCGGGCCAAGCTCTATAGCCCTCCGGTGCACGACCTTCCTATCTTCATGGCAGCGGGCGGCCCCAAATCGGCCGCGCTCGCTGCGACCAAGGCAAACGGGATCATCACATCGGTCAAGCAGCCGGAGGTCACCTTCGAACGGGTCATCGACCCGGCGAGGAACGCGGCCTCCGAGAACGGGCTCCCGAACCCGACGATCTTGGCGTCACGATGGTCCATTCGTGCCGAGAATCCGGACGAGGCGTGGCAGGTACTGGGTGCATGGCGGGGTCTCAGGGCCCCGGGGCGACTTGAAGCCGTCGACCCGATGGAGCTTCGCATCCGGGCAGACGAGATGGACCGTGACGAGATCCTTTCGCTCTACAGCGCCGTTCACACTGCAGCAGACTACGTCGAGGTCTACGCGCCTCTGATCAGCGATGTGGGTGCTGACATCGTGGCGATCCAGACGACTTCGCTCGACCAGCCCGCCACCATTGCGATGCTCGGTGCGGAGGTACTCCCCTCGCTCAGGGAGCTGTGACATCACCGCCGCCTAGGCGTTGTCCTCGTCGATACGGTCGATCAGCGTCAGTGCAGTGCGAGTGAATGCGTCGCCGAACGAACCATCAGCGATCGCTGCCCACAACGATGGCTCCACGACCTCCCTATAGGCGATCCGGATCCGTGTCGCTGCCTCGCCGGCTCCGAGCTGCTCATATCTATCGAGCAGAAGCTTCGAGAATCCATCCCCGAAGGAGGCCACCATGTCGACCTCCCATGTTCCGTTTGGGCGTCTCCGAGCGATCACAACAGAGTCGGCGGCCGGCCCGCTGGTGACGGGGACGCTTGCAAAGGTCTCACCTTCGGAGACGAATTCCTCCGCTTCGCCGACCGTCAACGACGAAATGGGCTTGTCGGCGAACTCCGTGAACCCATCGCTGAACGACGACCAGTACGACGACTGGAGTTCAAGCGGGACACCGTGGGAGAGGTAGTCCGCCATCAGCTCCGACGAGATACCGTTCTCGATGCCGAGAATGATCGCAAGCGACTCGGGGTGGATTGCCGCAGAAGCAGTCAGCGTATCGCCTGAGTCGACGGCATCGATCCATGCGACGACCGCACCCTCGGGGGTCGATGGCGCATCTTCGTCTGCAGAGGAGCCCGAGCAGGCGGTCAGCCCGACAACGAGCGCGATGAGTCCGATGGCTATTCGGGGCATGGCACGAGGATACCGGCGGAGGTCGGTAACGGGCCTGCACTACCGTTGTCCGAATGCAGGTTCATTGGGCCAAGGCCCTCACGATCGGGGCTGTGGCGGGATTCCTCTCGGGGCTTCTGGGTATCGGCGGCGGAGTTATTCTCGTGCCCGCGTTCGTGTTGTGGCTGCATATCGATCAGTTCCATGCGACTGCGACATCGGTTGCGACGATCGCGCTCACCGCCGGAGCGGCACTCGTGACCTTCGGTATCGGAGGATCGGTCGACTGGCCCGTGGCGGCGGTCGTGTTCGTCGGATCCGCCACCGGAGCATGGCTCGGCGCAAAACTGCTCCACAAGATCCCTGAGTGGATCCTGGCGGCGGCCTTCACACTCGTGATCACGGTCGCCGCGGTGAGGATGTTCCTGTGATCGACATCATCGGGTACATCATCGTCGGATTCATCGCCGGGGGGCTCGCAGCGACCCTCGGGATCGGCGGCGGTGTCGTCTTCGTCCCTGCCTTCGTCTCGCTGTTCGCATTCACCCAACACGCCGCCCAGGGAACCTCGCTCGCGATCATCGTCCCGACGACCCTCATCGCTGCGATCGTCCACGCACGGGCCCGGCGAGTGATGTGGCGGTTGATGGTGTTCGTCGCTTCGGCGGGCATCGTCGGTGCGGTCGTCGGGGCAAAGACCGCCCTTGTACTCGACGAGGCAGTTCTGCGTCGCATTTTCGCTGTGGTGCTGGTCCTGATCGCCGTCCGGATGGGTTTGCGCAGCGTCAGCCTCTACCGCGAATCACGTGCGCTCGATGGGGGCCGAGACGATCCCGGTGCGCAGGAACGATGACCTCGCAGCGCGATCTCCCAGGCCGGAGCGCATGAACAGGTACACGACGTAGGAGGCGCCTGCGGCCTCACCGAGCCAGACAACCGGGTTGCTGACCAGGTTCGTCACGTAGTCGCCGTAGGTCGCAAATTCCGTCGCCGCAAGCCCCGATCCGAAGCACGGCCACCACAGGGTGTCGGGCGACTGCCACATCGCATCGAGCGCCAGATGGAGGAGGGCGCCCACCGCAAGGAGAATCAGCCGCTTGCGCCACACGCCCCGCCTGGTTGCGATCAACACCGCGACGAGGATCGCCGCGGCGAACAGCATCGAGTGCGCGGCGAGACGGACATTGCTGAACGTACTCCACATGGCGATGCCAATGGGGAGGTCGATCAGATCTGGCAGGACCGCACCGAGCGCAAGGAACCGAAGGTCCATCATCGGATCGCGGAAGGCGTATCGGACGAACGCCATCGAGGCACCGACGTGCCAGAAGAGCATCAGCTACGTGACAAGGATCGACCGACAGTGGATGCAGCGCGGCGGATCATCCCGCACAGCACGTGCTGCTTCACCCGCTGACAGTTTCAGGTGGCAGCTTCCACAGACGCCATCGACGAGCGGACCGACGACCCTGCCCGTCTTGTGTTCGCGCAGGTCGTCGTATATCTCGAGGTAGTAGTCGTCGACAGCCTTGATCGCCTCGGCTTTCTGGGCTTCCTTCATCTCAAGGTGCTTGTCGATCACGCGCCACTTCTCGGTGATGACGGCCTTGAGCTCGTCCCGTTCGGCGACAGCGGCCTCGTAGTCCTCCCCCACCGTCTCGACGAGTTGCTCGGAGAGCTCCTTCTGCTCGATGAAGTGCAGGACCTCGTCTTCCATCGAGGAGACCTTTGCATACAACATGTCGACCTCACGACGCAGGTATTCGGCGTCCCGGGCCGAGATCCCGCCGGCATAGAGGCGGTTCTGCTCCTCAGCTGCCTTCGCTGCGAGGATCTCAAGCTCACCATTGGACTTGTCGAGACCACGATCCGCCAGCTTCAGCGCCTCGTCTGCGTCAGCC
>CAYTWC010000235.1:0-2460 GCA_964441975.1 uncultured Acidimicrobiaceae bacterium
GTTTGCCCTCTCGTTGGTATGCCACAGTCGAGATGAGCCCGGCACTCGAGAACACGGGCGCGTTTCCCGTATTCGTCAGCAGAAAGGCGCCGGTGCCGTATGTGCACTTGGAATCACCCGGACGGAAAGCGGCTTGACCGACGACCGCAGCGTGCTGATCACCGAGCATCGAACGGAGGTGCACTCCTTCCAACACCCCAGAGCAGGCACCGAAATCGCCGATCGACGGGACGATCTCGGGAAGCATCGACTCGGGAACACCGACGAGATCGCACAGATCGGGGTCCCACCGAAGCTCGTTGAGGTCCATGAGCATCGTTCGAGAGGCGTTGGTGACATCCGAGATGTGCCGACCGGTGAGTTTCCATGCGAGCCAGGAGTCCATCGTCCCGAAAGCAAGCGATCCGGCCGCTGCAGCGTCTCGCATCGCAGGATCGGATGCGAGCAGCCAGGCAACCTTCGGGCCCGAGAAGTATGTCGCGACGGGCAGCCCGGTCCGTCTCCGAACCCGCCCCTCACCGGCCTCAGCCGCAATGCTCGAGCAAAGGTCTGCGGTACGGGTGTCCTGCCACACGATCGCATTCGACACCGGTTCGCCCGTCGTCCGGTCCCAGACGACAGTCGTCTCGCGCTGATTGGTGATCCCGACACCGACCAGGTCCGTTGGCTCGAGCCCCGCGTCATCGAGCGCAGAGCGGATGACCGCTTCCGTGTTCGCCCAGATCTCGTTGGCGTCGTGCTCCACCCAACCGGGACGGGGCAGGATCTGGCGATGCTCCGACTGGGACCCTGCAACGAACCGACCCTTCTCGTCGACGATCACGAAGCGGGTGCTGGTGGTGCCCTGATCGATTGCGCCTACGAAAGCCACGGCTGCCCCTAGTCGTTGAGTTCCCCTGCGAATTGTCTCGCGTCTTCGCCGCCATTGGTGATGAATCTGGCAACGACGTCGGCGCCACGGTACACGGCGACGTCGATGTCATCGACTTCATTGGACTTGAACCGGCCCAGGACATAGTCCGCAGGGTCGACCCGCGACGGTGGACGGCCGACGCCGATCTTGAGTCGCCAGAAATCCGGCGACCCGAGCGAACCTATCACCGAACGCACACCGTTGTTGCCCCCGTGACCGCCGCCCGACTGGACCTTGATCTTGCCGAACGGAACGTCGATGTCGTCATGGACGACGAGCAGGCAATCTGGTTCGACACCGAAATACCGTGCGAGTGGGGCCACGGCTTGGCCGGACTCGTTCATGAACGTGAGCGGAATGGCACACACGGCGCGATGGCCGTCGATGTTCGCCTCGGCGACATCGGCTCGTATCTGCTGACGCGCCCTTTTGAGTGACAGCGAGTGATCCGAGAGGAACCGCTCGACAACCACGGCGCCGACGTTGTGACGCGTCCGTTCGTATGAGGCGCCCGGGTTCCGGAGACCGACGACGAGACGTGCGGACGAATCCGTAGTGATCAGCCCTCTTCTGAGTCTGCGTCGGACTCGACGTCCTCGCCTCCGTCTTCCTCACCCTCGGCATCGCCTTCGAGCATGTCGGTCTCCTCGACCTCAGGCTCGATCTCGGCAGCTGGCAGGACGGTGGTCAACAACGGATGGTCCGATTCAGCGAGGTACTCGACGCCGTCGATCTCGGGGAGATCGGCAACGGTGAGCGTGTCGTGGAGAGCAAGGTGCGAAACGTCGACCTCGATCGAGCTCGGAATAGCGTTCGGGAGGGCACTGATGCTCACGGAGTTCTCAAGGGTTTCGGCAATGGCGCCGTCCTCGAGGACCGCGACCGGGGTACCCAAGTACTCGATGTGGACCTCGGCCTCGATCGCCGTGGAGAGGTTCACCTGGATGAGATCGAGATGCGTTATATCGCCTCGCACGGGATCGCGTTGGACTTCACGGGCAACGGTCAGGACCTGTTCACCCTCGACATCGACCTCGATGATCGCGTTCAGGCCTTGGTCCGTGTGGAGCACCGCATACAGTTCACGGCTGTCGATGTGGACCGGATGAGCGGTCTCGAGATCGGATCCGTAGACGACGGCGGGAACACGACCCTCGCGGCGCAGCCGCCGCGACGCACGCGTTCCTTGGGTTGTGCGCTTGGTGGCGCGAAGTGTTTCTTGGGACATTGCGGGGCTCCCCGAAATTCGGCTGAGGATTCAGCGAGCCAGTCTACGGCACCGGCGCACGAAGTTGATATGGGATTTCCCCGGGTACGAAAGGGACCCGGCTCCTGCTTCAGGGCAGCTGGGGGTCGTGTCTGAGCTCGACGGTGAATGTGATCGCCACTGGGCCGCCACCCTCGGTGATCAGACCTGACTCGGTCAACGAAGCGTACGTACCGCCGCTGCCTGCACGGAGTGGGAAGTCATACAGCCCTTCACCGAGGTACCAGTCTTCCCAGAAGGTATGAAACCACGGGAACCAAGGCGCGTGGCCCATGCTCAC
>CAYTWC010000235.1:2470-3624 GCA_964441975.1 uncultured Acidimicrobiaceae bacterium
CCGTCATTCTCCAGCCGCACCGTGGCCAGCGGGTGGATCGGGTTGGTCTGCGGCTGGTAGAGCAGGGGCCGGTCGGTCGGCTGCTGGCGGCTGATGATCGGCAGCAAGAGGGAATGGCCGCTGGCGACGCTGACCGGCTCGGGAAAGCGGATCAACACGGATTGGCGGTCGATTTCGGCATCGGACACCGCTCCTCCCGTCGGATACCGGAGACTGAGGTCCAACGCACCCCCGATCTTGGCGCTCGTGTCACACACGAGGTCGGAATTGGCGACAGCCTCCCCGGTCAGGACCGCTTCGATCTCGGGTGACTTGAATGTGCGTTGGCTGATGAGGAAGTTCGTGTTCGCCCCGTCCGAGAAGGTCAGGTCGATGACCGACGAAACGTCAGCATCGAAGGTCACTCCATCGACATCGGTGCTTATGGAACTCTTGAAGATGAGCTCGAAGCGCATGCACTGATTGATGCCCTGCTCGAACTCGTCGGCTCGATGCTCGGGTCCGAGACCCTCCTGGAACAGGTATTCATGGAACGCTGCCCACTTGAGCATGTCGAACACCTGATCAGGATCCCGGTCCTGGATACAGCGCAGGTTCGCCTCGCGGAACATCCGGTGCATTGCATCCTGGATCGCACCCGCTGCGCGGAACTGCGCGTCGGCCACACCGTCGAACACGACAGGCTCGCCAGTTGTCTCGCTGACGAGGCGCTCCATCGTCTCCACAGTGTGGACGGCAGAGATGTATTCGCTGAACAGGGATTCGACGGTGTCGCTGTCGCTTGCCCGATCTGCATCCCGTTCGATACTGCGGAACCACGAGTTGAACGTCGCCGTCATCGCCGCGTTTCTGTCGCCACCGGCCGGTACGCGACCGAAGAGCAGCATGAGTTCTCGGAAGGCCCGCTGCTCCCTTTGCACCGCCACGTACGATTCGAGCACCCTGTCGATCTCCGCCTGACTGGCTTCGGCGACACCGATGATGCTGAAGTGGGAGACGCCGAACGCCATGTCGCTACCACCGTCTGTCGGTGCAAGGTAGAAGCCCGCCCCT
Source organism: uncultured Acidimicrobiaceae bacterium (assembly GCA_964441975.1). GTDB lineage: Bacteria > Actinomycetota > Acidimicrobiia > Spongiisociales > UBA5794 > UBA5794. Next base: position 3,524 of record CAYTWC010000235.1, read on the forward strand.
GCGTGGTCCGTACCAAACCCGACCTGGGCAAGCGCCTGGTCGAAGGAACCATCAACGACGAGCGTTGCGCGCTTGAGCAGTATGAGACCGTCCGGCTCCAT
>CAYTWC010000236.1:0-1289 GCA_964441975.1 uncultured Acidimicrobiaceae bacterium
GGACGGATCGCTCCGTCAGCCCGATGCCCAATCGGATGCTGTGGCAGGTCGGTGGTACCTCAACAATGGGGTCTTGCCCCACGTCAATTATCTTCAGCGCACGCGGACGGGGTGTACAGACACAAAGCGGCGCGCCTCGAAGGGACTAGTTACCCGTACACGGTCGGCGGAACCGTTGTAAGGGAAGCGCGCGCCGCTCACTCGACGGCGCAAATCACCCCGCCAGCGAGCGGGAATGTGACTATGGCGATCCACGATCCGGTGATCAATGCGGGGCCGAACGGGACCTGGTCCTGGCGATCCTTCAATCCGGACAACAAGAGTACGAGTCCCGTCAGTCCCCCCAGGATGAATCCGAAGATGACTCCTCCGCTGAACACGGCCCACGACAGGTAACCGGTGAACAGACCGAGCACCGCGGCCAGCTTCACGTCCCCCATTCCCATGCCTCCCCGCGATGCGACCGCTATCGCGAACATCAGACCGAAGTACACGGCCCCGGCGATCAATGCCCTTGGGACCTCGCTGGATTGGCCATCGAGAAACGCCCCTGTCAACAGCAGGACCGAAGCCGCGGCTCCGCCTGGAACCAGGACCGCATTGGGCAGCCGTTTCGAGTCAAGATCGATCAGCAGTAGGACCAGGGTGACGAACGCAAACACCAGATACGCCGGGAGCACCCACACGAGCCCGATCCGCAGCGCGAAAATGGAGAAGAGACCTGCCATACCAATCTCAACGAGCGGATATCTGGCGGAGATGTTCGCTCCGCACGCCCGGCACTTCCCTTTGAGAACGAGCCAACTGACGACGGGACTGTTGTCGTACGGCTTGATCCGGCTTCCACATGCCGGACAGGCGGACGGCGGTGTGACGATCGACTCGCCACGAGGGACGCGGTACACCACGACGTTGGCGAACGATCCGACGAGCAGCCCCAACGTCGCGGCGATCACGATATCAACCGGCATGGTGCCGCATCCTTTCGCTGTCGCGAAGCCGCCCTCACGATCGGCAAGGATATCTCGACGACCTCCACGCGGATGGAACTGTCCGATCCACCGTCCATTGGTGACATTGCGATGCACCGGCGGTGCGCTGCCGATCCGGCTGGAGACGATGTGGACTCGGCTGTCGTCGAACGCCAGATCCACCGTTCGGAACCAGGTCTACGATGACTGGAGGACCCGAAACAGGAGCAGTACGCGTGAGAATCGCAGTCGGAAGATTCAGCCAGGAGTCGAACACGTTCAGTCCCGTCGTCACGGACATGGATGTCTTCCGTCGAC
>CAYTWC010000236.1:1299-3617 GCA_964441975.1 uncultured Acidimicrobiaceae bacterium
GGGATACGCCGTGGGTGCCGACATCAACTTCCGCGCCGGCGGAAGAGACCGTAACCCGTTGTGGGCATTCGCCGACGTAGCCGACGCCCGCGGAGGGGTCGAATTGGTTCCGCTGGTCCGCGCCGGTGCTGGCGCAAGTGGCCGCGTTACCAAGGTGGCTTTCGATGAAGTCATGGCGGCGTTCGAACAGCAGCTCGACGCCATGGGCGACGTCGACGCTGTGTACCTCGGCCTCCACGGTGCGATGGCAGCCGAGCACGACGACGATCCGGAAGGCCTCCTGCTTGAGATGGTTCGCAACAAGATCGGGCCCGACGTGTGGCTCGTGGCATCGACCGACCACCACGCGTGCATCACACGCCGCAAGGTTGCCAACGCGGACATCATCGTGGGACATCGGACCCAACCGCACAATCCGTATCACACCGGACAGGAAACAGCCGAGGCTCTGTTCAAGATGGTCGATGGGAACATGAAGCCGTCGGTCGGGATGCGGAGAGCTCCGATGATCACTCACCAGGAGCAATACCTGACCCGCAAACCACCGATGAAGATCTGGTTCGACCTCGCCAGGGAGATCGAGACGCGCCCGGGAGTGATCTCGGCATCCACATACCCGATGCAACCATGGCTCGATGTCGAGGAGGGCGGCTGGGTTTCGATCGTCTACACGGACAACGACCCGCAGCTCGCCGATGACTTGGCCAAGGAACTGACCCGTTCCGTGTGGGCCCTTCGCGACGAGTTGATGGTCCAGGAGTCGATTCCGGTCGCAGACGCAGTTGCGCAAGCGGAAGCAGCACAGCGGGGTGTGGTCGTGTTGTCGGACACGGGCGACAGCGTCGCCGGTGGAGCCGCAGGCGACTCGAACGTGATTCTCGCCGAGATGATCCGCCAGAAGGTCAAGGGCACCTCACTCATCCCGATGGTCGACGAGGCCGCGGCACTGCAAGCGGCGGAGGCCGGAGTCGGCGCCACGATCGAGGTCAAGCTCGGACGATCGTCTGGGAACCGCTGGGGCGAGCCGATCACAGTGACTGCCGAAGTCCTCAACATCACCGACGGGGTTCTCGGGGCGGACATCAACGACGAAGCACAGGAGTTCGGGACCACTGCCCTGCTCAAGATCGACAACATCCTCGTCGGCGTATCGCGGTACCGGACCGGTTCGGTGCTCAAACCGACGTTCTGGGCCCATCTGGGGGTCGATGCGACCGACCGTGATGCGATTCAGACTGTCGTGGTGAAGACGGCGTCGAACTTCCAGTACTTCGCTGAGTGGACCGAGGAGCTGATCCGGGTCGACACACCGGGTCACACGCAATCGCGGGTCCTCGAGTTCGACTGGGTCCGCCTGCCCCGACCGGCATTCCCCCTTGACGCTGACGCCAGCCTCGACTTCGACTGAAAGGATCGACTGCAAACACGACCGGGTGGAGTGACAAACCTGTCCGGTTTGCGGGGTGTCAACCACCAACGCGGCGACGCAGCCACCCGAGCAGGACATCTGCGATCTCGTGGTTGTTCCTCTCAAGCATCATCATGTGACCGTTCCGGCTCAACCCGAGATGTTCGAGAACGATCATGTCGTTCTCGACACCACACGCGGCGAGAAACTCCGAGGTGCCGTAGTCGTAGTGCGCGTGATACGACGCCTGGCCGGACACGATGGAGATCGGGATGCCAGTAAGCCTCGGAAGTCGCCGCGGAAGCCCCCCGATTCGGTACACAGGAACCGCGTCCTGATCGCCCGATTCATCATCAAGATACGGTTCCAGCTCACGGGGGGACGACACCGGCGGTTCGTAGGTCAGTGGAATACGTGTGAGACCCCAAGGCTTGGACCAGCCATCACGATATGCATACCAGTCGGAGTCGCCGCCCAGGAACTCGACGTCGCGGAACGGCGGACCGCTCGGCTCGATCGCAATCACCGCGGCGACGAGGTCCGGCCGTGCGTCGGCAACCAACCACCCGCAAGGTCCGGACTGGGAATGCGTCAGGACAATGGCGCGTCCGATTCGGTCGAGGAGAGTACCCAGCGCACTGCTCGTCAGCTCCTGTATGTGCAGTCCGTCGACGAGGCTCTCCGACTGCGACGCGTAGAACTGATCGAAGTTCTCGTCTCCTTGCGTGCCAGCGCCCGGCCACTGCGTGTGGAAACGAGCCCTCGGCCAATTCGCGACCTGGCTGACACCGACAAGTCGGTCCCGCACGTGACCGGCAGTTGTACGTGCGATCGTACCCGGCTCGCTCAGCACGCCGACGCCGTGACCGGAACGTCCGCCTTCTGGTTGATCGACAACGTACACCACATA
>CAYTWC010000237.1:0-3565 GCA_964441975.1 uncultured Acidimicrobiaceae bacterium
GTCGCGATCGACGATCCGGACGACGCCATCGACATCGCCTCCGATGCGGACGTCACGGTGCGGTGGGTCCACGATCAAGGCACGACGATCGCAGCGGATCTCCTCGCCGGCGCTCTCGAACACTTGCCGATCCCCACAGGCGATCGTTTCGTGTGGGCGGGGGGCGAAGTCATCGCGATGCGAGGCGTCAGAGACCTGTTGAAAGCACGAGGGATCGCTCCCGACGAATCTGAGGTCGAGGGGTACTGGCGTCGCGGCCGGGCGAACCACGACCATCACGCGCCACTCGACGCCGACTGACGGGGACTCTCGGCGAACACAATCCGCGACATGACGACATCCGAAGTCGGTTGTAGCGGCGCGGTCAGCGTCTTTGCGGGACGACGGCCAGGCACTTCGACCTTCGGCACCCTGGGAACTTCCGCGACGGTCACCGTGAGGTACGCCCGCTCCCGGCACTCGGATCGAATCCGTACGGCGTTTCCAGACGGTTGGCTGCAAGGAGGCCCTCGTCACCGAGCAACTCACGGGTACTCCCATCGGCGACGACTTTGCCGGCGTTCATGATGATGGACCGCTCACAGAGTTCGAGAGCCAGCGAAAGATCGTGGGTGATGATCAGTTGTGCCATCGAAAGCGAACCCAACGTCTGGATGAGTTCTCTGCGGCTGGCGGGATCGAGCCCTGCGGTCGGTTCATCGAGGACCAGCAGCTCCGGATCCATCGACAAGACCGTGGCCAGGGCGGCCCGACGCTTCTCTCCACCGCTCAGGTGGTGCGGGGGCCGGTCGGCGAACTCCTGTCCGGATACGGTTTCGAGGGCCGCTTCGACGCATCGCTCCAACTCGAAGCCCTCGATCCCGAGATTCAACGGTCCGAAGGCGACATCTTCCCGAACGGTCGGCATGAAGAGTTGGTCATTCGGATCCTGGAAGACGAGGGCAACGATCCGACGGATCTCACGAAAGTGGTCTTCGACCACGGGAATGCCCGAGACCACGATCGATCCTGTGTCACCCCGCAGTATTCCGTTCAGGTGGAGTGCGAGGGTGGTCTTGCCCGCACCGTTCGGCCCGAGTACCGCAACGCGTTCGTCTGCTCCGACGGTGAGATCCACGCCGCGCAAGGCCTTGCGACCATCCGGGTAACTGAACGCGAGCTCGCGAACCTCGAGGAAGTCGCTCACGTGATCACCAACGCCATTGTCGCCGTCGTGATGAACAACAATGCGACGGCACCGACGACGACCCACTCGACTCGGGCGATCGGAGGTCGTTCTGGCATCGGCATCTCACCCGTGAACCCACGTGACAGCATGGCCGCGTGCACCCGCTCACCTCGCTCGTACGACCGAACGAACAAGGCACCTGCCGATGAGGCAATCGGTTTCACCTGCGTGATCCATCTCGGGTCATAACCGCGAGCGGTCATGGCCAGGCGCATCCGACCGAGCTCATCCGCTATCAGCTCCAGATATCGGATCATGAACGTGGTGATCGAGATGAAGACGGCAGGGACTCGGAGCACGGATAGCCCCCCGACGATCGCAGTCACCTCGGTGGTCGCGGTGAGCAGGATCGTGACACTCGCACCCAGCGTTGCCTTGACCAGAATGTTCCATGTACCCCACAGCCCCTCGACCGAGAGCGACATGCCGAGCACTTCGACCGTCTCACCACCTGCGATGAACGGAATGAAGAATGCAAAGATGACGAATGGAAGCACGGCCAACAGCCTCGCGAGGACGAAGACCGGACGAATCCGTGACAGCGTCGTCATCACGGCGATCGCGAGGGCGTAGATGCCAAAGGCCCACACCGCTTCTCGAGGGGTGATTGCTATGGACACGACCATGCCGATCGTCGCGACGAGCTTCGTCTGCGCAGCCATGTGGTGCGCGAAACTGTGCTCGTGTACATAGAGCGGGTGACTGTGACCGACTCCCACAGTGGTCAGAGGGGTGCTGGGTCTCGTTCGCGGGTTTGGCGAACACCCATGAACAACCCGTATGCAACAAGTAGCGAAACGACCGTGCCGACGATTCCCGCAATGGCCAGGCTCAGCGTCTCGTTCGACATGCCTTGCGTGGCGTAATCGGCGAAGAGCGAGTCCGCGAGCGAGTGATCCTCGCCGGAGTCGATGAACCCGGTGTCCTCCGCCACTCTCTCCAGTCCATCCGGGTTGTCGACCGCGAACTGGCTGACAACCGCAGCGAAGACGAGCGCGACGAGAACACCACCGATGACAAAGGTGCGCGTCGCTACTTTCGACTCAGCGAGTTCGGCCTTGTCGAGGTCCGAAGCACCGAACACGAGGTCGGGTCGGGCGGCAAGCACGGCGCCGACCGCGAGAGCACTGATGATCCCCTCGCCGATACCGATCAGTCCGTGGACCCCCACCATCGCTCCGAACACCGTGTCGAAACTCACCGGCGCACTCGCGCCGAACAGCCACTCGATCGAGAACGCAACCGCCGACATCACGACGGACGCCCACGCTGCGATCCCGGTCGCACCGATGACACCGCCTGCGTTCTTGGGGAACACCCGTCGAAGAAGGGTGAAGACGGCGAAGCCTCCGTACGCAGGGATGATCGCCATGTTCAGAACGTTGTACCCCAGCGCCGTGATTCCGCCGTCCGCAAAGGCGAGCGCCTGGACTACGACGACGATGGTGACCACGATGGCACCGACCGACGGACCGAGCAGAATCGCGGCGAGTGCTCCGCCGAGGAGGTGCCCCGTCGTACCGGCGGCAACGGGGAAGTTGAACATCTGGGCGGCAAAGACGAAGGCCGCCGTGATCCCTGCGAGAGGGATGGCCTTGTCCTTGAGCTGCGATCGGGATTGGCGCAGGGCGAACCCGATGACGACGATGCTGATGATGGCTGTGACGACGGCGGTCCCCGTTTCGAGGAATCCGTCGGGTGCGTGCATGGCGATGATCATCCACGCAAGGTAGCACTATTGCGACCTGCTCGCAATTGCATCTTCCTTGCACTTGAGGCGGTACGACCGTACGATGCGTCCCATGACGATTGCGACGGACGTGCGACAGGTGCTTCGCGACCACGGCTACCGGATGACAACCCCCCGCTGGCTCGTCTGGTCGACGCTGCGGGCTGCGCAAGGTCATCTGACGGCAGAGGAAGTGGCCGATCGCATCGCAAGCGCCGACCCAACGGTCAATCGATCCTCGATCTATCGGTCCTTGACACTGTTCGAGGAACTCGATCTGGCCCGCAGCTCCAATCTGGGAATCGATGACTCGGCCAGATGGGAGCTCGCGCACCCCGATGATGAATTCCACCTCGTCTGCGACTCGTGTGGCTCGGTTAGCCACCACGAGAGTGAGATAGTCGAGCAGATCCGTACACACCTGCGCGAACACCACGAATTCACGGCAGATGGAGTCGACGTAGTCGTGACGGGTCGCTGCCCAACCTGCGCCTCAATGCCGCCGAAGTAGGCAGAGAGCGAACGGTCGCGGGATCGCATCCCAAGCGTGGGAGCTCTAGGACTCCATCCGTTCCACAAGATCTTCGACTGCCGCCTTGATCACATCC
>CAYTWC010000238.1:0-3560 GCA_964441975.1 uncultured Acidimicrobiaceae bacterium
CGGACGGAGAACCTCGTAGATTGAAGGGATGCGATTGTCCGACGAACAGAGCATCTCTCGCGTCCGCAGAGCACCGTTCGGAGTGCTCGGTACTGTCGACGCCGTGCTGGGGGCCCATCTCGTTCCAGCGGTGTTCGTGACGAACGGGACTGTTCTCGTCGTGCCGATCGACCGGATCAAGGCCAAGGCGTCGGTCCCCTTGCGCAGAACCGTGAACCTCGAGAACGACACCCGCGCGACCTTTCTCGTCGACCACAGAAGCAGCGACTGGGACGATCTGTGGTGGGTCCGACTCGACCTTGCATTCGCAGGCGAAACCCCTCCGCAAGCGCTCTGGATCGATCAGTTCGCCGACAAGTACGAGCAGTACGCCTCCCCAGAAGCCATCGCAACTTTGCTGCACTTCGAGGTGCGGTCGTGTCGTGGTTGGTCGGCAACGGAACGAACCCTGTGATTGGCATCGTCGCCATCCTCGGCGTGCTGGCAGTCGCTGCGCTTGCGGTGCACCTGCTACTCACCTGGATGGAAAGGAGGGGGTGGATCTGGTATCGCACGAAGGATCGTCCCCGCCCAGGGTCACTCGGGCTGCTTGAGGAGATCTATCAGCCGTCGATCGAGCATGTCATCGAGCAGGCTGTCACCGAGGAGACCGAAGCCGATCAGGCAGGACAAGGCGAGCCTGTGGACGACGACGGCGCCGTCTAGCGTCCCTTGAAATCCGGTGTTCGCTTCTCGACGAAGGCGGCGGCGCCTTCGACCAGATCGTCCGAGGTCAGAAGCACCGCTTGGGCTTGCTCCTCGAAGGCGAGCGCCTGCTCGAACGTCATCGATGACGATCGATCCATCGCACGCTTGACGACGGACTGCGCGATTGGCGCACCGGCGGCAAGGGCGGTGGCGAGGTCGTTCGTCTCATCGACCAGAGAATCGGCGGGAACGACCCGCGAGACCAGACCCATCGTGAGCGCCTCTTCAGCATCGACCACCCGTCCGGTCAACGCGAGGTCGCGAGCCTTGGCGAGTCCGACCAGTCGTGGGAGGAGCCAGGTACCGCCGAAATCGACCGTCAGACCGCGCTTCACGAAGATCTCGGCGAAACGTGCCCGGTCGCTGGCAAGCACGATGTCGCATCCGATCGCCAGATTCATACCCGCACCCACAGCGACACCATCCACAGCGGCGATCGTCGGTTTCGGAAGCCGGTGAAGAGCCAGGGCAGCCCGATTGATGCGGCGCATTCTCGCGGCGGTGTCCGCGGTGCTCGGAATGTCGGGCTTGTCCCTGTTCATGTCGGCACCGGAGCAGAAGTTCCCATCCGCTCCCGTGATCACCAGGACGCGTTGTGGAGCGGAAGCGAAATCGTCGAATGCGTCCCGAAGCTCGTCCCACCCGGTCGGGGGCACAGCGTTCATGCGACCCTCATTGGTAAGGATCAACCACCGAACGGGACCACGGTCGTCAACGGAAACGAAAGCCGACATGCTCACACAGTACCTCGTGGACCGCTCCCACGTTGCTCCCGAACTTTCGGGGATGGGGCCGTACCATCACACATCATGCCGTCCGAGACCACTCCTGCGCCCAATATGGCTGACATCCTCGGCGAATTCGCCGACGAGGTCGTTCAGCCGATCCAGCCATATCAGGCCAGGAAGGAATACCAGTGTCCCGGGTGCGAGTCGGTGATCGAACGAGGCGTCGGGCACGTTGTCGTCGTGCCTCACGAGGCACCCGATCTTCGACGACATTGGCATCGCGGCTGTTGGTTCAAGGAACTCCGGTCGAACGGGCGCCGATAGTCAGTCCGGACCACGCAGCCAGCGGAACTCGATTCCGACACGATCGACCCGTACGGCGACGATGTCCACTCGCGAGATCGGCCAATCGAGCCCTCCCGCCGTTCGTTGCACGAGATCGAACTTCCTGTCGTCGACGGCATCGATGGGGTCTGAGCCGTCCGACGTCGTCTTGACCTCGACCGCGACGTATGCGGATCCATCGCGAACGACGAGATCCACCTCGCCGGACTCTGACACCTGATTTCTCGACACCGTGACACACCCTCGCTTTGCGAGATATCGAATCGCAGCCGACTCACCGAATCGACCCAGATTCCGGATGTGCGCTCGATCGGGCATCCGAACAACGTACCGCAGCGGTGTGACGCATCCCCGAGTCTAGAACTCTGCGGTCAGCTCCCGTCTCGAGCAATCTCTTCGATGTTGACATCGCGAAAGGTCATCACCCGCACGGACGTCACGAAACGGGCAGGGCGATACATGTCCCACACCCAGGCATCGTCGAGTGTGATCTCGAAATAGGCCGTGTCGCCCGCGGTGAGTGTCTTCACGTCGACCGAGTTTGCGAGGTAGAACCGCCGCTCGGTCTCCACCACGTACGTGAACATCGGAAGGACATCGCGATACTCGCGATAGATCTTGAGTTCGACGTCGGACTCGTACTCTTCGAGGTCTTCCTCGCTCATGGCAGCAGCGTAGAGCGCATGTGCGACCTAGAGACCCGACCACCGACTCACGGGCCAGATGACCACGAATGCCTTCCCGACTATGTCCTCCTCAGGCACAGGACCGAACACGCGGCCGTCGCTCGAGTGGCACCGATTGTCGCCCATGACCATCACGTGGTCTGTCGGCACGATGATCGGTCCGTAGGTCGAGCCGCTGCACACCGATGGCGGTTGGGCATCGGCTGCAAGGTACGGCTCATCGATGGCTTCATCGTTGACGTACAACTGGTTGTCGATCAGTTCGACGGTATCGCCCGGCAATCCGACGACTCGCTTGATGAATTCGGACTGCGGGGTTGCGAGACCGACCGATTCCGTGAGGTTGCGCACCGCGCTCTCGAGCACGCTCTCCGCTGGAGCCTCGAACCCGACTCGGGGATCGTCGAAGACCACGACATCACCGAGTTTGAGGTCGCTGAACGAGTAGGCGATCTTGTTGACGAGGACACGATCGTCGACCTGGAGGGTTTCCTTCATCGAGCCGGATGGGATATAGAACGCTTGGAAGAAGAACGTCTTGATGATGACGGCCACAATCAGTGCCACACCGACGAGAATCGGAAGTTCGAGCCAGAACGGGATCGACTTCTTCTGCTTGGCTCGACCACCGACGACGGTGATCTCGCCTGTTGGGTCGTCCGGGGCCTCTACGCCCGCACCCGTCGATCCGATCCCGGCCGCAGCAGCCTGATCGATTGCAAGTGGATCCGGGTTCGAGCGGTCCGGCGGGGTTGGGTCGTTGGAAATCGAATCGTTCACGACAGAACCATACCGGCACCGTCGATGAAGCCATCGTGTGCGGATCGTTGATAACTCTCGCCGCCGAGGTAGTCGTGCCACAGCATCTTGGCCGCGATCGACCGGTAGGGGCGCCACTCGTCCGCCATGGCGTCTGCGGCATCCCTCGACGGAACGTCGTCGAGGTCGAACACCGACCGCATCGACACGTACAGGGCTCGATCGCCACTCGGCCAGATGTCGTTCGCGCCGTTGACGAACAGAGCGAAACACGAAGCGGTCCAGACCCCGATGC
>CAYTWC010000239.1:0-3524 GCA_964441975.1 uncultured Acidimicrobiaceae bacterium
TCCGGCTCTACGAGTACGGCGCTCAGCACATGTACGACATCGATCCCGACCTCCCTGCACCGTGGTTGCGGTAGCCGGATTCAGCGCTCCGAAGCATTCCCAAGGAAACGTTAAATCCCCTTAATCGTTCGCTAACGGTTCAGTGATTCGGCTAGCCTGAAGCCTCGGACGGGTACCCCCCGTTCCGAACATGCAAACTAAGGAGGAACAAGACGATGAGACGTAAGAATCTCTGGTTCTTGGCCGTCGTAGCGTTCGCACTCGTTGTGAGCGCATGTAGCAGCGACGGGTCCGGTGACGACACGACGTCGACAACCGCCCCGTCAACTGACACCACTGCGGCGACGACAACTACAACCCGGGCACCGGATCCTGGATTCGAGGGCAAAGTCCTCGACTCGGGCGGCTGTGACACGGACGGATACACAGGGCGAGTCGACACCATCACGGCTGTCGACGAGTTCACCGTGGAGTTCGTTCTGTGCAACCCGCATCCGGCATTCCTTGCCCAGATCGCATTCGGCGTCTTCGGTATCCAACCCGAAGAGCATCTCGAAGCGACGGGCGGAGCTCCGCTCGACAACCCGGTGGGCACGGGACCGTATGCGCTTGAGCAGTGGAACCGAGGCGACTCGGTCGTGTTCACCCGCAACGATGCGTACTACGGCACGATGCCGACCCACGAGACAGCAGTCTTGAAGTGGTCGACAGAGAGCGCCGGACGTCTGCTTGAGCTGCAGTCAGGCACTGCCGACGGTATGACGTTCCCCGGTAGTGAGGACTACGCGACGATCGAAGGCGATCCGAACCTGCAGCTGCTTGACAAGCCGGAACCAAACGTCTTCTACATGGGGTTCACGAACACGTTCGAACCCTGGAATGACGTCGAGGTACGCAAGGCGGTTGCGCTTGGTATCGACCGTCAACGCATCGTTGACATCTTCTACCCGCAGGGCTCGGAGACGGCATCCCACTTCACACCATGCTCAGTCCAGTTCGGCTGTGAGGGTGACGTGTGGTACGACTTCGATCCTGAGGCTGCCCAGGCTGCACTCGCAGCTGCCGGCTACCCGGACGGGTTCGAGACAACCATCTACTACCGCGACGTGACTCGTGGCTATCTGCCGACACCAGGCGATGTTGCCGCTGACATTCAGGCCCAGCTCAAGGAGAACCTGAACATCGACGCGAGCATCGAGGTCGTGGAGTCGGGCGAATTCATCCAGACATCCTCAGCTGGAGGCTATGACGGCATCCACCTGCTCGGATGGACGGGTGACTACCCGCACATCACGAACTTCTTGGACTTCCACTTTGCGGAGACCAACCTGCAGTTCGGTGACCCATATCCGGAGATCTACGAGCCGCTCCTGACGGCGAGTGAAACGGCTGATCCAGCCGAAGCACAGCCGCTCTACGAGGAAGCGAACAACGCGATCAAGGAACTCGTTCCGATGATCCCGGTCGCTCACGGTGGAACGTCCTTCGCGGCGACCTCCGCTGTGAACGGTGCCTACGCCCCGCCATGGGGACAGGTGATGTTCAACTTCTGGGACAACGGCGGAGACACGCTCGTGTTCGTCCAGGGCAACGAGCCCATCTCGCTGTATTGCGCGGATGAGACCGACGGAGAATCGCTACGTGCGTGCTCCCAGGTCGTCGAAGCCCTCTACTCGTACGACCAGTTCGGTGACGTCCAGCCACAGCTGGCAACCGAATGTGTACCGAACGACGATCTGTCCGTGTGGACATGCTCGCTCCGTCAGGGCGTCGTGTTCCATGACGGGACAACGTTCGATGCAAACGACGTGGTCGTTTCGTACACGGCCGGTCTCGATGCGGCGTCCCCGCTCCACACGGGGAACAGCGGCGTATTCGAGTACTACGACTACTTGTGGAACGGTCTGATCAACGCTCCGGCATCGGACGGTTGACCCGACGAAGCATGTAGGGATACACACGGGGGAGGCGCCTGCCTCCCCCGTCCCTACTTCCGAAACCCACCCAGGAATCACCCACACCCATGCTCGGATTCATAACACGGCGAACACTTCTTGCGATTCCCGTCCTCATCGGCATCGTGATCGTGGTGTTCTTCCTGATCCGAGCCATTCCGGGCGATCCCTGTACGTCGATGCTCGGAGAGCGAGCGACCGAGGAGGCCTGTGAACGGTTCAACGAAGCGAACGGGCTGAACGACCCCATCTACGTCCAACTCGGTATCTACATGAAGAACGTGTTCACGTTCAACCTCGGCGAATCCATCCGCTTCTCCCGACCTGTCAACCAGATGCTCATCGAACGGTTGCCGCTCACCATGGAACTCGCCATGTCATCGCTGATCCTGGCGGTCGGTATCGGGGTCCCGATGGGCGTCATCGCCGCCAGACGCCACAACTCGGCCGTCGACTCTGCAACGATGGCGGTTGCCAACGTCGGCGTGTCAATGCCTGTGTTCTGGCTCGGACTCATGCTCGCTTACCTGTTTGCTATCGTCTTCAAGGACACGCCGCTGCAGCTACCCCCTTCGGGGCGATTAACCGCGGGTGTGTTCCCCATCCCCTACTACGAGGTCTGGGGTTGGAACCTGACCGAGGGAAGCTTCTGGGCCAAGCTCAACGAGTTCATCGCCAACTTCTACATCTTCAACTCTTTCATCACCTTCCAGTGGGAAGTGTTCTGGGACGCCGTCAAGCACATGATCCTGCCCGCGGTTGCGCTGGCGACCATCCCGCTCGCGATCATCGCACGGATCACCCGGAGCTCGCTCCTTGAGACGATGAACAAGGACTACGTCCGCACGGCTCGCGCAAAGGGATCGAAGGAGGCACGCGTCGTCCGTCGCCATGGGCTGCGCAACGCGCTACTCCCCGTCGTCACCATCATCGGCCTCCAACTCGGTGCGCTCCTCGGTGGTGCGGTACTCACCGAAACCGTATTCAACCTCGCCGGTGTCGGACGCGCCCTGTTCGACGCGATCACCGGACGTGACTATCCCGTCGTGCAAGGATTCACCGTGGTGATCGCGCTCGGCTACGTTTTGGTCAATCTGGTCGTCGATCTTTCATACGGATATCTCGACCCAAGGATCAGGGTCAAATGATCACACGTAAGCACGCGATCGAACTGCTCGAAGCACAAGCCCTTGAGGTCGCCCTCACGGACAAACCCCAGAGCCAATGGCGCCTCACGATGCAGCGTTTCCGCGGCCGCAAGTCGGGGATGATCGGACTCGGCATCGTCACGTTCTTGATCTTCATGGCGTTCTTCGCGCCGATCCTCGCACCGTACGACCCGAATCAGGTCCTCATCGGCAAAGAAGATGTCGGCCCGCGTGACCCTCCCTGCATCCACATCCTCGGGTGTGACGAGAGCAAACCACAGCACATCATGGGAACCGACGGCAACGTCAGGGACGAGTTCAGCCGTGTGATCTTCGGCGCACGGGTCAGTCTGACGCTTGGATTCTTCACCGTGACGATCGCGCTCATCGTCGGGAGCGTCATCGGCGCAACGGCTGGATA
>CAYTWC010000240.1:0-3523 GCA_964441975.1 uncultured Acidimicrobiaceae bacterium
ATCGAACACCAGCGTCAATTCGCGTCGATCTACAACAAGTCGCCGACCTTGTTCCCGCAGGTAGCCGCGTTCTTGATGTGGGTTGCGGTGAAGGCACACTTTTAGCCTATTTGAGAAAATTTAAAGATGTCGATGGCCGCGGTCTTGAACTGTCGATGGAGCGCGTGCGGGCGGCCGTCGAAGAAGTCGCCCACGCAGTCGCGGTGAAGTCGTATCAAGGCGGACACATGGAGTTCGTCCGCTACCTCAGGCAACTTATCGACGAAGCGGGTGCGGCACAGATCAAGGTCTTCGGCGGGGGAGGCGGGACGATCCTTCCAGCCGAGGGGGACCAGCTCGCGCACGAGGGCGTTGCTCGGATCTACTCGCCTGACGATGGTCGACAACTCGGTCTCGAAGGAATGATCCTCGATCTGATCGAATCTGCTCGGTCGGCGAAGACACTCCCGGAGGGTCTGGAAAGCTCGGTTGTCTCGGGAGATCCAGCAGCCATCGCTCGGGCGATCACAGTCGCAGAGAGTGATTCGCAGGCGGGATCGGAGGTGCTCGACGCCCTACGGGCAGCCGGCGGCGAACGGACCGTCCCGGTCATCGGCTTCACCGGCACCGGCGGTTCGGGCAAGTCATCGATCGTCGACGAGGTGGTGTTGCGATTCCGCCGAGACTTCCCGACGAATCGTATTGCCGTCATTTCCGTTGATCCGTCCCGGCGCCGGTCCGGCGGTGCGCTCCTGGGCGATCGGATCCGGATGAATGCCATCGAAGGGGAGCAGTGCTTCATGCGATCGCTTGCCACCCGGGAAGCAAACCTTTCGGTGTCCCCGCATGTCGCCGATGCGGTGCTGATCGCCAAGGCCGCAGGCTACGACGTGGTGCTCCTGGAAACCTCAGGAATCGGCCAGTCCGACACCCAGATCGTCGATGCCGCCGATCTGTCGGTCTATGTGATGACACCTGAGTATGGAGCGGCCACCCAGCTCGAGAAGATCGACATGCTCGACTTCGCGGATGTGATCGCGATCAACAAGGCGGACCGGCTCGGCGCGGACGACGCACTCAGGGACGTCCGGAAACAATACAAACGAAACCACAAGATGTTCGAGGCGTCAGATGACGAGCTGCCGGTGTACGCAACCGTTGCATCGCGCTTCAACGACGCCGGCACACAGCGAATGTATGAAGCGGTTCTGGCAGCTGTGTCGTCGAAGTTCCCTGACGTCCTCGGTCCGGTGGACCACCGGGACGGATCGGCGAACACCGATCCCCTGATCCCGAGATCGCGGGTGCGCTATCTGTCCGAGATCTCCGAGTCAATACGCACATACAACAGTGAAACCGAGACCATCGCGGATCTCGCCTCCGACCACGAGGCCGTAGCCCGCGTCTCGAAACTCGACTCGGAGACACGTGTGCCCGAGATCGATCCGATGCCTAAGGACATCGAAGTCGAGTTGGGGGCTTGGGATGAGAACGTGCGTCGCTATTGCGGCGAGATCGTCGACTACGACGTCCGGGGGAAGACGATCGAAGTCGACAACACCGTCGAAAGCCTGTCGGGCACACGGTTCCCGAAGGTCATTCACCCGAGGATCTCGGGTTGGGGTGACAGGGTCCGATGGCTGCGTCAGGAGAACCTGCCCGGTCGGTTCCCATTCACCGCGGGGGTCTTCCCCTTCAAGCGGCAAGCCGAGGATCCGACGCGGATGTTTGCGGGGGAAGGGGGGCCTGAGCAGACGAATCGACGATTCCACTATCTCGCGTCCGGCATGCCTGCTGCCCGACTGTCGACCGCGTTCGACTCGGTGACACTCTACGGCCACGAGCCCGACCCGAGACCGGACATCTATGGCAAGGTCGGAAACTCCGGCGTATCGGTTGCGACACTTGACGACGCGAAGAAGTTGTATTCCGGGTTCAACCTATGCGATCCGACGACATCAGTGTCAATGACGATCAACGGTCCTGCGCCGATGATGTTGGCCTTCTTCCTGAACACGGCCATCGACCAGTCGTGTGAGCGATACATCGTCGAGAACGGACTCGTCGAAGATGTCGAGACCCGCATCGACGAGATTTTTTCTGAGCGGGGTGCCGAGCGCCCACGCTATCACGGGCCACTCCCGGATGGTCACGACGGGTCGGGATTGATGCTGCTCGGCGTCTCCGGAGCGGACGTCCTTGACGAGGCGACCTATTCGCGGATCAAGGCGGAAACCCTCGCTGCCGTGCGCGGCACGATCCAAGCCGACATCCTCAAAGAGGACCAGGCGCAGAACACATGCATCTTCTCGACAGAGTTCGCACTGTCCATGCAGGGAGACATCCAGCAGTATTTCATCGACAACGACGTCCGGAACTTCTACTCGGTGTCCATCTCGGGGTACCACATGGCGGAGGCCGGCGCGAATCCGATCACCCAGCTGGCGTTCACGCTCGCCAACGGGTTCACGTTCGTCGAGTACTACCGCGCACGAGGCATGGACATCGATGCGTTCGCCCCGAACCTCAGCTTCTTCTTCTCGAACGGGATAGATCCCGAATACGCCGTGATCGGACGAGTCGCCCGACGGATCTGGGCGAAAGCGATGCGCAACGTCTACGGCGGATCCGAGCGGAGCCAGAAGCTCAAATACCACATTCAGACCTCGGGCCGATCCCTTCACGCACAGGAGATCGAGTTCAACGACATCCGTACGACGCTCCAGGCGCTCTATGCGATCTATGACAACTGCAACTCGCTCCACACGAATGCCTTCGACGAGGCGATCACGACACCGACCGAAGGCTCGGTACGTCGCGCTCTTGCCATCCAACTGATCATCAACCGTGAACTCGGGTTGGCAAAGAACGAGAACCCGATGCAGGGGTCGTTCATCATCGAAGAACTCACAGATCTGGTCGAGGAGGCTGTGCTGATCGAGTTCGACCGTCTGACCGACCGTGGTGGAGTTCTCGGTGCGATGGAATCGATGTATCAGCGCTCCAAGATCCAGGAAGAGTCACTGCGGTACGAACACCTGAAGGACAGCGGCGATCTCCCGATCGTCGGTGTCAACACGTTCCTCTCGAAGGAAGGTTCGCCGTTCGTGACCCCGGACGAGGTCATCCGATCCGACGATGCGGCCAAGGATCAGCTCATCGCAGATCTGCGCGCCCTCCACGATCGCAATCGGAAGGACGCCGAGGTGGCGCTTCGTGACGTCCAAGAGACCGCGATGCGTGGGGAGAACATCTTCGAAGCGTTGATCGAGGCCACGAAGTGGTGTTCGCTCGGTCAGCTCTCGAATGCCCTGTTCGCCGTCGGGGGGAAGTACCGACGCAACATGTAGCGGCGGCGCAGACGCCGAGATCCCAGATCTCAGATCCACGATCCACGATCCACGATCCACGATCCACGATCCAAGATCCAAGATCCAAGATCCAAGATCCAACAGGGGCTCAGGGCGTGGTTTGACAGGGAGTCGGGCCTGGGGGGAGTGAGCCACCGGGGAGGTTGCCGAAGAACCCTGCGATCGGTCGGTAC
>CAYTWC010000241.1:0-3511 GCA_964441975.1 uncultured Acidimicrobiaceae bacterium
CACAGGAACGGATCGACGATGAACAGCGCTGTCACCTCACCGTGTTCGCGGGCAGCAGCGGTCCATGCGGGGTTGTCGGCGAGCCGAAGGTCACGACGGAACCACACGATGGCTGACATCATGTCTCCACTCGTTCTGTTTCGGCAGTCCTGCCGATCTCGGCGAGCAGCCTTCCGAAGATGGGTCCGTGGAACGGCAGCAGTGCGAGCCAGTACAGCCGACCGAACAGGCCACGGGGCATGAAGAACGCGGTTTGCGTGAGTGTGGCCCCGTGCTCCGTGTCCTCGCTCGACCATCGCAACCAAGCGTCGCCGGGAAGCTTCATCTCTGCGACAAGCTCGAGTCGACGTCCCGGATCGATTGCGACGACGCGCCAGAAATCGATTGCATCGCCGACGTGCAGGTCGGTGGGGTGTCGTCGCCCGCGCCGGAGGCCGACCCCGCCGACAAGCGTGTCGATCAGGCCTCGGATGCGCCAAGCCCATCGATAGCCGAGGTACCCCTTGTCGCCACCGAGACTTGTGTATACCGCGAAGAGGTCGGACGCGGATGCGTCGACGTCGAGGGAACGCATGTCCTCGTACACGGTGCCACCGCTCCAACTCGGATCCTGGGGAATGGGGTGCGCCGGAATGTCCTGGGCATCGGTCCAACGAGTCGGTGGACGTGCACCGTTCGTGACGTCCACCGCAAGGCGAACGGCTTCCTCGAAGGGAGTCAACGTCACTCCGAAACGGGCGGACGTCGATGGATCGTTCACGACCACCTCGTTGCGCAGCGAATCGACGAGGGGTCTCGCCACCCCGACCGGAAGGGGGGTCACGAGGCCGACCCATAGGCTCGAAAGGCCAGGTGACAGCACCGGGACCGGGACGATCAGGCGTTTCGGGAGACCGGCGGTGCGTGCATAGGTCTGCATCATCTCCTGATAGGTGAGCACGTCGGGACCTCCGATCTCGCACACGGTGTGTCCCCAGTCGGTCTCGGCGACAGCCGCGACCAGGAACTCCAGGACGTCGCGGATTGCGATTGGCTGGCAGCGTGTCCTCACCCACTTCGGGGTTGTCATCACGGGAAGGACCTCGGTGAGGTGTCGAAGCATTTCGAAGGAGACCGAACCCGACCCGATGATCACCGCTGCACGGAACTCACTCAAAGGTACGTCGTAGGACCCGAGGACCGCACCTACGTCGTGGCGGCTCGCGAGGTGCGGCGACAAGGCGTCCGATTCCGTGCCGAGTCCACCGAGATACACGATCCTTCCGACACCAGCGGCAGACGCAGCAGTTGCAAACCTGTTCGCAGCGACCTCGTCCGTCGTCTCGAAGTCGTCGGCCGACCCCATCGAATGGACCAGGTAGTACGCGACATCGCACCCGGCGAGCGATTCGACCAAGTCGTCGGATTCGAGGAGGTCCGCTTGGTACACCGTGACGCTCTCACGCCACGGACGGTCGTCGAGTTTCGCCGGGTTGCGGGCAAGACAGACGACCTCATGACCATCGGCGAGCAGCCGAGGCACGAGCCGACCGCCGACATAGCCTGTTGCACCGGTGACTGCCACGCGCATGGAATTGGGATCCTCTCTGGTCTCACACGTGTTCGTTGTGGCACCATGAGGTGGATGACTTCAGTCGAACTCCCAGCACTTCCGACGAGAACCATACGGATCGGGGTGAGCAGCTGCGTCATCGGCGAAGAGGTGCGGTACAACGGTGGCCACTCGCGCCAGCGGTACCTGACCGACATCCTCGGCCGGTTCGTCGACTACGTTTCTGTCTGCCCCGAGGTCGAGGTCGGCATGGGAGTTCCACGACCGACCATCAGGATCGAGGAGCACGACGACCGCCTACATCTCGTGGATCCGAAGAACGACATCGACTGGACCTCGGCGATGAATCGCTTCTCACGGCGACGGGCATCCGAACTCGCGGACGAATCCCTGAGCGGGTTCATCCTCAAGAAGGACTCACCGACGTGCGGACTCACCCGGGTCAAGGTGTATACCGAAACAGGCGTGAGGAAGGACGGCCAAGGTCTGTTCGCAACGGCACTGACAACGCGTTTCCCCTTCCTCCCGATCGAAGAGGAAGGCAGACTCAACGACGCTGCGATCCGGGAAAACTTCATCGAGCGAGTCTTCGCATACGCGCGGCTGCGCGACCTCTTCCGACCTCGCTGGCGAGTTGCAGACGTGGTCGCCTTCCACACTCGTGAGAAGCTGCTCCTCAGAGCTCACGACGAACAGCGGTATCGCGAACTCGGTCGCCTCGTGGCGGACGCCTCACGGATTCCACGTGCGGCATTCGCCGACCAGTACCAGGACCTGTTCATGGCAGCCATGGCACGCCGCGCGACGGTCGCGAAGCATTGCAATGTCCTCCAACACATGGTCGGGTTCCTTCGGCGCGTCGACGACGAGACCGGCCGTCGAGAGATGGCAGAAGCCATCGAGGATTATCGGGCCGGTCTTGTCCCACTGGTCGTTCCCACGACCTTGATCCGACATCTTGCCCGAAGACACGACCAAACGATTTTCACGGATTCGTCGTATCTCGATCCGCATCCCAAGGAACTGATGCTGCGGAACCACGTCTGATCGACGCCCGGTGTCCCGAGCGCTCCGACCGGTCCACCGCAGCCCCGCGTAGGCGGTCGTCCGTCAGTCTCGGGGATCGAGGTGGTCGGCGAGGAGCCGCAGGGCCACCGAGCGGTGTGATATGGAATTCTTCGCGTCCGGACCCATTTCGGCGAGGGTCCGGCCGTCGACCTCGAAGACGGGGTCGTACCCGAAGCCACCGCTTCCGCGACGCTCGGTGAGGATCACACCATCGAGCGCACCCTCGACGACGACCTCGGCACCACTGGGGGTGACGAGCGCGATCGCCGTTCGGAAACGAGCCGTCCGATTCTCGATACCGGACATCTCGGCGAGCAGTTTGTCGACGTTGTCGTCGTAGGTGGCTTCCGCCCCGGCGAATCTGGCTGATCGCACGCCCGGTCGGCCGTCGAGAGCATCTACTTCAAGACCCGTGTCGTCGGCGACGGCGGCGTGCCCGGTCGCAGCGCACACAGCCCTGGCCTTGAGGAGGGCGTTCCCGGCGAGCGTGTCCTCGGTCTCGTCGACGTCCGACCAATTGTGTCCGGTCAGCACCGGAATCGGTGGATTCAGACCCGCAAGCACCGCCTTGACCTCGGCGATCTTGTCCGGGTTCTTCGAGGCGACCACGATGCCGTGCGGTCGCTTCACAGCCGGGACGCCTGCTGTTTCGTGATGAGGTCCGCGATCCCGACACCTGCGTAGTCGAGCATCGTGTCGAGCATTGCCCGGTCGAACGGCTCACCCTCGGCGGTTCCCTGGACCTCGATGATCTTTCCGTCGCCTGTCATGACGACGTTCGAGTCGACATCCGCAGCAACGTCCTCGACGTACTCGAGATCGAGAAGCGCCGCCCCGTCGACGACGCCAACCGAGATCCGGGTACCCGCGCCATCGTCTTCACCGGCGAGG
>CAYTWC010000242.1:0-3501 GCA_964441975.1 uncultured Acidimicrobiaceae bacterium
CCGTTCACGAACACCCGATACGAGTCGTTACCCCAGCCAGCCGCTGCCTGGGTCACCTCGCCGGGTGAGAGTGTGTCATTGAGAATCAGCCGTACCCCCCACTCCCCGAACGCCGAATCCTCATATATTTCCCAGCCAGCGATCGTCTGTGACACCGGTTCGAGCTGTTCGGGCTCTTCGCGACGCAGATACTTGCGTGGTTCGAGGATCTGCTCGCTCGAGGTCGGAAGGTCTTGATAGACCTGATCGACTCCCTTGAGCCCACCCTCTTCGACGATCTGATTCATGAACACGAGGCCTTGCTCGTAGGGGAACGTGAGGTCGAGTGCGATCCAGTCGGGAACAGCGTCGAGAGCTGACGTGTCATAGGTGATCGACTCAAGGGCGGCGCTGACGGCGTCCGCAGGGTCCATGGCCTCGAGGAACAAGAACTGTTGGTATGTCGCGTCCCCTTCGGCGACCGCGAGCACGGCTGAGAACTCATCACCGGTTCCCGACTCAGCTCGTTCGTCGGCCACGTCGGCGTAGTCGAAGTGTTGGTCGGTAAGCGCATGGATCAGCTCGTGGACGACCGTGATACGTTGCAGCGGGGAGAAGCCGTCAGCAGCCGCAGGGACGACCATCTCCTGTGAATCCGGATCGTAGAACCCGACCACCTGCTCGCTGTACAGCGTCACGAGAAGCTCCCCGAGGTCGACATCGTCGTCGAGCATCCCCATCAGTTGGAAGAACAACGTGTCGTTGGCGAGGTCCTCCGGGTTCAGGTCCTCGGAGACGACCTCCTCGACCCGCGCCTGGAACTCGGCCTGGTCGAGAATCGTGACAGTCGGGATGTCGATGAACGGGAGAGCTCGGGACGCTTCCGCGACGATCATCAACTCGCCGATCTCCGTCCGCATGAGAGCATCGACGTCGTCAGAGATCGAGGCCGAGTGCGTCCCTGGGATCTGGTCCGCCGGGATCGCCGTCACCGGAGCGATCGTCGTCGTCGACGACTCTCCCGGGATCGCACCCGCGGTTGTCGAGGTCACGACGGTCGTATCGGTCGACGAGCTGTTGTCACAGGCAACTGCGGTCAGGGCCACGAGGCAGACCGTGAACGCGATGACGACTCTTCGGATGGGCGGGTTCATCGTCGGCAGGCTACCGGGGAACCCGAAAAACCGGAGGTAGTGGAGCCCGGCAGGCCACTTGTAGCATCGAGACGTGCCCCCACGACAACAACCGACAGAGCCGAGCCGGGCTCCCGTCCTCAAAGAGACCCGACGTCCCGCGCTTGTCGGCGTGTTGTTCGGAGCGATGGGCGCCGCGACCCTTCCGATGTCCGCCATCGGTGTGCTTGCGACGTTCATCGTCGACGATGTAGGGATCACGCGCGCGACTCTCGGATGGATCGTGGCGACCAATGTGATCCTGGCGGCGGCCCTGTCGCCGCTCGCAGGTCGAGTCACCGACCACGTCGGGGGTCGCAAGGCAGCGGCGCTGGTCTTCGGTGCATCGGCTGTGGCCTTTGTGACGTTCGGGACCGCACCGGCACTGTGGGTGATGTTCGCGGCGAGTGCCATCGCTGCGATCGCCCAGGCCACAGGAAATCCGGCGACGAACCTTCTGATTCGAACCCACCTCCCAGATGGCAAGCGGGGAATTGCGACCGGCATCAAACAGTCAGGTGTGCAGGCGGCAGCGACCGGCGCAGGGCTGATTCTCCCGACCATCGCAATCGCCGTCGGGTGGGGTCCGGCGATGGCACTCGTCGCACTCCTCCCCATAGTCGGAGTCGCCCTTGTCCTATGGATCGTCCCGCCATCCCCACCCAGGGTCCGGACCGGCGGAGTCGGGCGTGTGCGGCTGCCGACGTCCGTCCGGTGGCTTGCAGGCTACGCCTTGGTGTTCGGATTCGCCGGTGCGGTGGCGTTCTACGTTCCGCTCTACGTGGAGGAATCGATCGGCCTGGATCCACGGATAGGTGGTCTCGCCGCGGCGGTCATCGGAGCGACAGCTTTTCTGTCACGCATCACATGGGCTCGGGTTGCGGAACGCCGACATCGATATCTCCAACCACTCTTCATCATGGCGCTTGGGGGAATCGGAGCGGCAACCCTCATGGCCGCGGGCACGACCACGCCACTCCTGATATGGCCGGGTGCGATCGCCATCGGATCGACGAGCTCGGCGTGGAACTCAGTTGCAATGCTCGCCGTCATCAACAAGACCGGCGCCGCGACAGGAAGGTCCTCCGGCTTTGTCCTCCTCGGGTTCCTGATCGGACTTGGCATCGGCCCTCCGGTCTACGGGTGGACCATCGATGCCACAGACTCGTACACGACGATGTGGATGATGTCTTTGGCGGCGTCGGCCATCAGCGCAGCGATCATCACGCTGTGGCGCCGCACCACCGACGACGTGTGGGCAACCCACGACGCTGTCGCCGCGGAGGATTAGAAACAGGTGGACTGTGTATTCACAGCGTGCGAAGGGCATCAGTGGGAGACACCCGGGCGGCCCTCATCGCCGGATACAAACCTGATACCGCACCGATACCGATCGCCGCGACAAGCCCTCCGACGATCGCGACCGGTGGAACGAGAATCCCCCAACCCTGCGCCGATGCCCACCCAGCGGTGACAAGCGAACCGAGAGCGACGCCACCGACCCCACCGATTGCGGACAGCAAGAGTGATTCACCGAGGAACTGCACCGAGATATGGCGCCGTGTGGCTCCCAGGGCGCGCCGTAGCCCGATCTCCCCACGCCGTTCCAGCACTGAGATCACCATGACATTTGCTATCCCGACGCCGCCGACGAGAAGAGCTACCGCACCGAGGCCCAGGAACAGATTGGTCAGAGCTGATTCAGCTGCCTCTCGCGCCTCAAGCACATCAGACGGCCGAGTGACCTCAACCTGATCGGGGTTCTCGGGATTGACTGTCGCTGGCAACACGTCACGAACCGAATCGATTGCACCGCTGTCGACCCGAACGAGAATTGTCGTCGGGACAACTTCGTCCTGGAGATACGCAACGGCGGCTTGCTCTGATACCAACGCGGCCCGGTCGAGGTCGGGCGACAATTCGACCGGATCGAGTATCCCGACCACTGTGAACCATTGGTCTCCGATCCAGACCCGAACTGCAGGGTCGAGATCCGAGACACCCAAGCGCTCTGCGGCGACCGCACCGAGCACGGTCACCGGATAGTCGAAAGGAACCTCATCGAGAAACACGCCAGCCGCCATCGACGCCTGCAACGTGTCACGGATACCGACGCTGACGGCCCTGACGGTCAGACCACCGGTCTGACCGATAGGTATCAAATCGGATCTGTACACACGCACATCGGGGATGTCGAAGGTGACCGCGACGCTTTCAACGGGCGCAATGCGTCCAACCATCGAAGGTGAGTCGACTGGCAACGTCCCCGACCCGAGACCGATCCCGGTACCAGCTTCGACCTGAAGCATGTTCGTGCCGAGACGGTCGAGCTGCGACAGCAGGTCGGACT
>CAYTWC010000243.1:0-3500 GCA_964441975.1 uncultured Acidimicrobiaceae bacterium
GCCCCCGCCGACGGCAGCGAGGAAGATCGTGGCGATCGGCATGAGCGTGTAGGTGCTGTCGAATCCTCCGGTGAGACCACAGGCGACGCTGAAGCACACGATGGCGACAGCGAGGACGACGACCTCTTTGGTCGACGATTCCGGGAAGGGAATCCGGGCGACGAACGCAACCGATGCCCCGATCGTCGCGATGACTGCCGCCATGACAGATGCGGCATCGAACCCGCCAGGGATCGCAGAGGTCACGATCGCAGTCACGAGGGCGAAGATGTGCAGGGCGTACGAAGCGATCGTCAGCCGCTGGGTCCATGTCTGTCTTCCTGTCACAGGGGCAGGGTACAGTCCAATGCATGGGAGATCGTGGCACCTCGGGCGTGCGCATCATCGTCGGTGGAGGAATCGGCGCGGGCAAATCCACCGTGCTCGGCATGCTCGCGGACGAGGGCTTCTTCGTGATCGAGGCGGATCGGATCGGCCATCAGATCCTCGATCTCGAGACATCGGCCGGCCAGGCGATAGCCCGACGATGGCCGTCGGTGGTGGTCGACGGTGAGCTGTCACGCCCACGGATCGCTGAGATCGTGTTCGCCGACGGCTCCGAGTTGGCGGTTCTCGAGTCGATCACACACCCGGCGATCCGTACCGAGATCGAGCGTGTGGTCGACGCACTCGGTGGCACGCCCATCGCGTTGGAGGTGCCGGTGATGGGCATGATGGGCGACGGCTGGATCCGTGTTGCCGTCGTCGCTCCTCCCGAGATCAGGGTTGCACGTGCGGTGGAACGCGGTGGCGACGAGGCGGACGTCAGGGCACGGATGGCGGCGCAACCGACAGATGAGGAGTGGGCGGCATGGGCAGATCACGTCCTCGACAACTCCTTCGCCGAGGGTGTGACGGCTTCGTCGGTCGGTGAACTCCTGAAGACGGTCGGCTCATGAAATTTGTTCCGTTCGAAGTCGTCAGCGACTTCCAACCGAGTGGTGATCAGCCGGAAGCAGTCGCTCGATTGACCGAAGGGATCAACCGCGGGGATCGCTTCCAGACCCTGCTCGGGATCACCGGCTCGGGAAAGTCGGCCACGGTTGCGTGGACGATCGAGCAGGTCCAGAAACCCACGCTTGTTCTGGCCCCCAACAAGGCGCTCGCTGCGCAGCTCGCGAATGAATACCGGCAGTTCTTCCCGCACAACCGTGTCGAATACTTCGTGTCGTACTACGACTACTACCAACCCGAGGCGTACATCGCCCAGACGGACACGTACATCGAGAAGGAGTCGACGGTCAACGATGAGATCGATCGGCTGCGCCACGCGGCGACCGCTGCACTCCTCACTCGACGCGACGTGATCATCGTCGCCTCGGTATCAGCGATCTACGGTCTCGGGTCACCGGAGCACTACGAGGGACAGCTGCTCCGACTCGTCACCGGTGTCGAGTTCGCACTGGACGAGGCGATCAAGCGCTTGGTGAACATCCAGTACGACCGCAACGAGGTCAATCTCACCCGTGGGACGTTTCGGGTCAAGGGCGACACGCTCGAGATCTTCGCGACGTACGACGAGACGATCGTGCGTGTCGAGTACTGGGGAGACGAGGTCGAACGCATTTCTCGCATGAACCCGATCACGGGAGAGGTCATCGAGGAGCTCAATGAAGTCTTTGTCTACCCGGCGACCCACTACGTCACGTCGAACGAGATCCTCGATCGGGCAATCGCCGGAATCGAGGCCGAGTTGGAGGGGCACCTGGCGGCGCTCGAACGGGATGGCAAGATGCTCGAGGCACAGCGCCTCCGGATGCGAACCCACTACGACATCGAGATGATGCGTGAGGTCGGGTATTGCTCGGGGATCGAGAACTACTCGCGGTACCTCGACGGGCGGGAGGCAGGTGAGGCACCTTTCACGCTGCTCGACTACTTCCCTGACGACTTCCTCCTTGTCATCGATGAGAGTCACGTCACCGTTCCCCAGATCAACGGCCAGTACGCAGGTGACAAGTCCCGCAAGGACGTTCTCATCGAGCACGGTTTCCGGCTTCCTTCCGCACTCGACAACCGGCCCCTCACCTTCGACGAGTGGTACGGAAGGGTCAACCAAGCCATCCTGCTCTCGGCCACCCCGAGTGCATGGGAGATGCGCGAGTCGGATCAAGTCGTCGAGCAGATCATCAGACCGACCGGGCTCGTCGATCCCGAGGTCATCATCAGGCCGACGAAAGGCCAGATCGACGATCTCGTGGGTGAGATCGAGACGGCTGCGGCGAACGACCAGCGGGTCCTGGTCACGACGCTCACGAAGAAGATGTCGGAAGACCTCAGCGACTACCTCCTCGAACTTGGTGTACGAGCCAGGTATCTCCACAGCGACATCGACACACTCGAACGGGTCCAGATCCTCCGGGATCTCCGCCTCGGGGAGTACGACGTCCTGATCGGTGTGAACCTGCTCCGCGAGGGCCTTGACCTTCCCGAAGTAGCGCTTGTTGCGATTCTTGATGCCGACAAGGAGGGGTTCCTTCGGTCAGGCACGAGCCTGATCCAGACCATCGGTCGAGCGGCGAGGAACGTCGAGGGGTCGGTCGTGATGTACGCCGACGGCGTGACCGATTCGATGCAGAAGGCGATCAGCGAGACGAATCGTCGTCGGATGCTTCAACTGCAGTACAACGAGGAACATGGCATCGATCCCCAGACGATCCGCAAGAAGGTATCCGACATCCTCGAACTCGTCGGCTCCGGCGACGCTCCGTCCGTCGATCGTCGTGCGAATGAGCTTCGGCGCCGCGAGCCGTTGGATCTCACCACCCCGGATCTGCGGAGGCTGATCCAGGGTCTCGAAACCGAGATGAACGAGGCAGCGGGGGAGCTCCGATTCGAGTATGCGGCGAGGCTCCGCGATGAAATCAACGAGCTCAAACGCGAACTGCGGGAACTGACCGACGCCGCGAGGTAGTCGGTCGTTTCGGGGTCGTCGGGTACGCTCGTTTCCCGAATGTTCTCGTTGGAATCCCCATTGGCACGGATAGCCCCCTGGCTGCTCATCGCCACGTTCGCGCTCGTTGCCGTCGGTGTCGCATCCGACAACGGCACGTCCCCCGCCAGGGTCGGCGGAGATTTTCCCTCGTTCTATGCAGCAGGCGAGATCGTGCTCGACGGTGACGGTGCCGACCTCTACGACGCCACGCTTCAGCAGTCGAAGCAGTCTGCCGTACTCGAGGACGGTCAGTTCCTGTATTTCGCCTACCCGCCTTTCGTCGCCGGCGCGTATGCACTGCTGGCTTGGATGCCGTATGGATCTGCGTTCGGAGTCCACACGATCCTCGCGATCGCTGCGCTCATCGGTGCGCTCGCGGCGATGCGGCCATTGCTACACGGATACCTCGACGGACCGGTACGACTCGGAATCGCCTCCCTCGGAGCACTCGTCGCGTATCCGGTCGTCCGGTCGGTGATGGGTGGGCAGAATGCAACGTTCACGCTCCTCGGCCTTGCGCTTGTCG
>CAYTWC010000244.1:0-3500 GCA_964441975.1 uncultured Acidimicrobiaceae bacterium
CTGTTCGGGCGTGGCTCCCTCGCTTCCGACGAGGATCGTCGCCGCATCCCCCGGGATGAACGAGCCGAGGAAGAAAACTATGAGGGACACGACGAGGAGGACGAGCACAAGGCCGATCAGCCGCTCCGCGATCAACCGGATCATGCGTCCTCCTCAGTCCTCGAAGCCGCACCGACGGGAGTCAGACCGTGGCCGAAGTCGCCAGCGAAGTGGCATGCAGCGAAGTGGTTCGGTTGGTACTCGGCGAGTGGCGGCTCGTCCGTTGCGCAGATTGGCTGGGCAACGGGGCAACGCGTGTGGAACCGGCAGCCTGACGGTGGGTTAAGAGGGCTCGGGACGTCGCCCTTCAGGATGATCCTCCGTCGACTTCGCTCCAACTTCGGGTCCGGGACAGGGACGGCCGACCTGAGGGCGATCGAGTACGGGTGCAGTGGCCTGCGATGGAAGTCGACGGAAGGAGCGAGCTCCACCACCTTTCCCAGATACATCACGGCGATGCGAGAGCTGATGGTCTGAACGGCCGCCAGATCGTGGGAGATGAACACGTACGTCAACCCGAGACGCTCCTGGAGTTCGCGGAGGAGGTTGAGAACCTGAGCCTGTAGCGAGACGTCGAGTGCGCTCACAGACTCATCGTGGACTACCACGCGCGCGTCGGCGATCAGTGCCCGTGCGATACAAGCGCGCTGCTGCTGGCCGCCAGAGGCCTGGTGGGGGAGCCGCGTGGCGTAGTCGGCATCCAGGGAAACCAGCTCGAGCATCTTCCCGACACGGCCATCGGTATTACGCTCGCCCAGCGCTCTCAGAGGTTCTGCGATGCTCTCTCCCAACGTCATGCGCGGATTGAGCGATCCGGTCGGGTCCTGGAACACCATTTGGAGCTTGCGACGCGCTGACTTTGCTTCTGTCCCCGTCGCGTGCACATCGACGCCCTCGAGTTCGACGATCCCTGACGTCGGCGAATGCAAGCCGACGATGACTCGGGCGAGAGTCGACTTTCCGCACCCGGACTCGCCGACGATCCCGAGAGTCTCGCCCTCTGCAATATCGAGCGTCACGCCATCGACGGCATGAACAGTCCCCTTCGAAGACAACAAACCTTTTCGGACTTCGAAGTGCTTCGAGACATCCGTGACCACGAGATATGGGCGGGCCGCCGTGTCGACCGTCGTTGGAGTTCCCGAGGTATCGGTCACGTTGTCGTCCCGTCGTCGATCAGGATCTGGTCGTCGGCGGCGAACGAGTCGCCGCGCTGTGTGACCCAGCAGCGGGCCTTGCGTCGTTCCCCGACGGTTTCGAGGTCCGGGTGTTCTGCGCATACCGGCTCGGCGAACGGACATCGCTCGCGGAAGCGACACCCGGTGGGTGGCTCGGTCATGTCGGGAGGAGATCCCGAGATCGTCGGAAGGACGCCGTCGATCCGTGCGATGCTCGGTAGCGATCTGAGAAGCGCCCAGGTGTACGGATGCTTTGGGTCCTCGAAGAGTTCCTCGATCGGAGCCTCCTCGACGATCTCGCCGGCGTACATCACCGCGACGCGGTCACACATGTTGGCGACCACGCCCATGTTGTGGGTGATGAGCACGAGTGCCATGTTGTGATCTTCGATGAGCTGTTTCATCAGCTCGATGACCTGGGCTTGGATCGTGACGTCAAGGGCGGTGGTTGGTTCGTCAGCGATCATGATGCTTGGTTCGTTCGTCATTCCCATGGCGATGACGATGCGCTGCCGCATGCCGCCCGAGTACTCATGGGGATAGGAGTTGGCACGTTCCTCAGCGTCGGCGATGCCGACGGCCGTGAGCATCTTCTTCGTGCGCGATCTCGCGGCCCCCTTCTCGTCGGGCTTGGAATGCGATAGATATGCCTCGTCGAGCTGCCATCCGATCCGGAGTGCCGGGTTCAGGGCGGTGAGCGGGTTCTGTGACACCATCGACAGGGTACGTCCACGGATCCTCCGCATCGCCTCCGCATCGAGTTCGAGTAGTTCGACACCGTTGAGTTCGATCGAGCCGGCGACGATGCGGCCAGGCTTCGGTACCAACCGGAGGATCGACTGCGCGGTCACGCTCTTGCCCGACCCGGATTCCCCGACGATGCCGAGGGTTTCACCGGGATACACGTCGAACGAGACATCGTCGACGGCGTGGACCACGCCGAAACTGGCGTAGAACCGCGTTGAGAGCCCTCGGATCCTCAGGACCGGTTGTTCGTCGTCTGGCACCGCTTCCTCACCCATCGTCACCACGATCGTCTTCGAGCGAATGGTGGAGGCCCGTCGTGCGGGCCTCCACCATTCTTACTGCGGACTGTCGCTTCGCTAGCCGTTCTTCCCCACATCGATCAGGAATCGATAGCTGTTCGTGAAGTCCTGGTTCACTCCGACGACGTCGTTGCCGTACGCCGTGAAGGCGATGCGAGCCATCAGCGGAATGTCCGGGTACACAAGGTCGGCCTGCGTCGTCGCGAGCTCCGTCAGGATCCCGACGAGCTCGTCAGGCGACGC
The DNA here is from genome assembly GCA_964441975.1 of uncultured Acidimicrobiaceae bacterium. Classification (GTDB taxonomy): domain Bacteria; phylum Actinomycetota; class Acidimicrobiia; order Spongiisociales; family UBA5794; genus UBA5794. The sequence goes on from CAYTWC010000244.1 coordinate 2,507, forward strand.
CGCGAGTGCCTGTGCCTCAAGGTCGTCGATGACCGCGGGCGCCGGGCCCTGCCGTTCACGGCGCACCCGCAGGTACTGGAACGGATCCGCCTGGAACGAGAACTCGTTGTCCGTGATCTCAAAATCGGCGGTCAGGAGTCGGTCGAGCCAGGTCGCCTGCTCGAGCGGCACGATGGTCGTCGTGATCCCGATCTCGGCGAGTTGGTCAGCGAGGACCTCCATCATGCGGTCCAGATAGGTCCCGTAGCCAGCCAGGTGCATGAGCTCAAGCTCGAACCCGTCAGGGAAGCCAGCATCCGCAAGCAGTTGCTTGGCTTCGTCGATGTCCTGGGTGCTGTATGGCTGCTCGTCTGGCCCTGCCGACCATGAGTATGCCTCGGGGATGTAGGACGACGGAGCACCCTTTCCGAGGAGTGCTGCGTCCACCATCTCCTGCCGGTCGATCGCGAGGGCGATGGCTCGGCGGACGTCGACGTTGTCGAGTGGCGGGTGTCCCGTCCCGACGTTGATACGCACGATGTTGGCTGAGACGACTTCCTGGAGTGACACGTTCGGATCGTTCTCAAGGACCAAGGCGGTCTCGGGCACCGGGAACATGATGTCCACCTCACCCGCCTGCAGCGCGGCGAGCTGTGCTTGCTGCTCGGGGATGTAGCGGATGATCAGGTTGTCGACCTTCGGCCGATCAGGCTCCCAATAGTTCTCGTTGGCCTCGAAGACCAGCTCGCGCTCGGGTGCATACGAAACCATCTTGAACGGTCCGGTGCCGACCATGAACACGGCCGGGTCAGACGTCGCGCCAGCTTCACGGTTCATGATGGCCGTGCCCACCGGATAGGTGTTGGCCAGGTTGTTCATGAAGCCAGAGTCGAACTGGGACAGGGTGATCTCGACCGTGTTGGCGTCGAGAGCAACCACGGTGTCGATCACGCCGACGCGTGCCTGGGTGTAGGGGATGCCCTCTTCCTTGGCGCGCTCGAACGTGTAGACGACG
>CAYTWC010000245.1:0-2316 GCA_964441975.1 uncultured Acidimicrobiaceae bacterium
CGCAAAGCAGTCGGCCTCAAAGGCTATTGAGGAAGAGCCAAGAGGCAAGAGCCAAGAGCCAAGAGGCTCGGACAAGGCGATACCTCACGCCACCGACGAACTAACCTCGGTGTGGCTGGCACCAACGTGGAGGAATCGTCGTGGAGATCGAGATCGGAATCGCCAAATCTGGCCGACGAGCGTGGGGGTTCGACGACATCGCGATCGTCCCTTCACGGAGAACCCGCGACCCTGAAGACGTGAACCTGAGTTGGGAGCTTGACGCGTTCACGTTCGATCTGCCGATGATGGCATCAGGGATGGATTCCGCCGTCACACCTGAAACGGCGATCAAGGTCGGTCAACTCGGTGGCCTCGCATGCCTGAACCTCGAGGGACTTTGGACCCGATACGAAGATCCGATACCCGTCTATGACGAGATTGCGGAGCTTTCAGCCGAGAAAGCCACGCGCCGGATGCAGGAGATGTACGCGGCTCCGGTCAATCCGGACCTGATCACCCAACGCGTCGCCGAGATCAAAGCAGCGGGGGTCGTCGCGTGTGGGAGTCTCACGCCTCCCACGGTCGGCAAGTACATCGACTACGCCAAGGCTGGAGGACTCGATGTCCTCGTCATCCAAGGAACGGTCGTGTCGGCAGAGCACGTCAGTTCGCGTGAGGAACCGCTGGATCTCTACAAGTTCATCCGCGAGGTCGAGATGCCGGTCATCGTCGGCGGATGCGCCTCATACTCAGGCGCACTCCACCTGATGCGCACCGGTGCGGTCGGTGTTCTCGTCGGTGTCGGACCCGGAGCAGCCTGTACGACCCGGGGCGTGCTCGGGATCGGTGTACCGCAGGCGACGGCGATCGCGGACGCCGCAGGTGCACGTACCGCATACCTCGAGGAAACCGGGCGCTACGTCCACGTCATCGCTGACGGCGGGATGCGCACGGGTGGCGATGTCTCAAAGGCAATCGCATGTGGTGCAGACGCCGTGATGATCGGCTCCCCGATGGCGGCTGCCGAGGAGTCGCCCTCGGGCGGCTATCACTGGGGGATGGCGACCTTCCACCCGACGCTCCCACGCGGTTCCCGTGTCAAGACCGGCACTCTCGGCACCATCGAGGAGATTCTCGTCGGGCCCGCACACGAGAACGACGGCCGCCGCAACCTGTTCGGCGGTCTGCGCGGCTCGATGGCGACGACCGGCTACGCAACCGTCAAAGAATTCCAGAAGGCGGAAGTCATGGTCGCCCCAGCCCTCCAGACCGAAGGCAAGCAACTCCAGCGGTCCCAGGGCGTGGGGATGGGCTGATGGCCGCGCCGACAACGGCGGGTCAGGCGTCGACTGTCGATGTCGATCCGGTGCTCGTCGTCGACTTCGGTGCGCAGTACGCGCAGCTGATCGCACGTCGGGTACGTGAGGCGAACGTCTTCTCCCAGATCGTGCCCCGTACGATCACTGCCGATGAGGTCAAGTCGCTCGATCCGATCGGGATCATCCTGTCGGGTGGTCCGGCGTCGGTATACGCGGAAGATGCATACGACCTCGACCCTGACATCCTCTCGCTCGGGATTCCGGTGCTCGGGATCTGCTACGGGCATCAGGTTCTCGCGCAGACGCTTGGCGGCACAGTCGCCCCGACCGGCATCTCCGAGTACGGCCCCGCGACACTGACCGTGACCGATCACGGGACACTCCTCGGCCAACTCCCTGACACACAGAAGGTGTGGATGAGCCATTCCGATGCCGTCTCGGAGGCACCGCAAGGTTTCACGGTCACGGCCTCGACACCCGATGCGGCGGTCGCTGCGATGGAGGATGCCGACCGGGGGTTGTTCGGCGTCCAGTTCCACCCCGAGGTGAAACACACCGAACATGGTCAGGACATCCTCGAGTCCTTCCTCCGTGGCGCTTGCAGCGCACCAGGCACGTGGACGAACGCTTCGATCATCGAACAGTCCGTGGCCTCGATCCGCGATGCGGTCGGCGACGGCAGGGCGATTTGCGGACTCTCGGGTGGTGTCGATTCGTCGGTTGCTGCGGCACTCGTGCACAAGGCCATCGGCGACCAGTTGGTGTGTGTCTTCGTCGATCACGGACTCATGCGCACGGGCGAGGGTGCCCAGGTCGAGGCGACGTTCCGTGACCACTTCCGTATGAATCTTGTGCACGTCCAGGCTCAGGACCGGTTCCTCGATGCGCTGGCGGGCGTGACGGATCCGGAGGAGAAGCGCAAGATCATCGGCGAAACGTTCATACGGGTGTTCGAGGAGGAGGCCGCCAAGATCGACGGTGCCGACTTCCTCGTGCAAGGGACGTTGTATCCGGA
>CAYTWC010000245.1:2326-3472 GCA_964441975.1 uncultured Acidimicrobiaceae bacterium
GATTTTCGGCGGGCGGCTGGGTGATATCGATAATACCTGCCGGCAGGCCAGGCCCCACCGCGATCTTGTCCATGTAGACATCGGGCGCATAAAGCATGTTTCCGCGCTCGGCGAGCGCGATCACCGCCAACGAATTGGGCAGGTTCTTGGCGCAGATCGTCGTGCCTTCCAGTGGATCGAGCGCGATATCGACGGCAGCCCCCTCGCCGGTGCCGACTTCCTCGTGCAAGGGACGTTGTATCCGGATGTGATCGAGTCGGGCACCAAGGACGCGGCAAAGATCAAGTCGCATCACAACGTGGGCGGTCTGCCTGACGACATCGAATTCGACCTGATCGAGCCGCTGCGGGACCTGTTCAAGGACGAAGTGCGTTCGGTCGGGGAGGAGTTGGGCTTGCCCAGGGAGATCGTCTGGCGTCAGCCGTTCCCCGGTCCCGGTTTGGCGGTGAGGATCATCGGCGACATCACGCGTGAGCGGGTTGCGATACTTCAGGAAGCGGATGCGATCGTGCTCGACGAGATCCGCAAAGCAGGGCTGTACGACGAGATCTGGCAGTCATTCGGCGTGCTGCCGGCGATCAAGTCGGTCGGTGTCCAGGGCGACTACCGCACCTATGCGTACCCGTTGATCCTCCGCGCTGTGACGTCTGACGATGCGATGACCGCTGACTGGGCCCGTATCCCGTACGACGTCTTGGCTGCCATCTCGACTCGGGTGATCAACGAGGTCCCGGGCATCAACCGTGTCGCCTACGACATCTCCTCCAAACCCCCAGCCACCATCGAGTGGGAATAGTGGTCGGTTCACAGCCGCGGTAGCTCCCGGATTCAATCGACAATCTGGCGCCAATGCGACATTGACGCACCCCCCCCCTTGTTGGTAGTCTCGCAGTAGTCGCATACGCAGGTCCGTATCGTGGGGTGATTCGTGCGTGATATCGGCGGCGACCTTGCTGTTCTAGAGTCTTGGTTAGGCGGCTCGGTCACTGAGCCAACAGCTATCCCTTATCGCGCGACGTTCACCGGGAGCGGCCGGCTTTTGGGAGCCAACGGCGAGTGGCTTGAGATCACGCAACGTCCGTCGTCGCGATTCGACCGCAGCGACGAGGGCACTCATCGAATTGGTTCTGCCACCGCCCGGCTAAG
>CAYTWC010000246.1:0-3464 GCA_964441975.1 uncultured Acidimicrobiaceae bacterium
GATCGACGGACCCGCCTATTAGTGGTGCGCAACAACATGACCCTTGGCCGTCATGCGTCGCAAGTCACCTCCGAATCTGGCACGTACCACAGTGCAATGCTGACACCGGATCGGGCAGGGTTCAGCCCTCGGGCGACTCGAAAATCGCGGAGCCGATGATCGGCGATCAGATTGCGTTTCGTGTAGGTCCCGAACCACGGAGCCAAGTCATCAACGACGGCCTCAGTGGGTCCGAACCAACCCTGTCGAATCGGAATGTCATCTCGGTCAAAGGTCAGAGAAAGACCCAAGCCGATGTGTGAATCGAAGACAGGATCATCTCCAATCTCGGGTATGCCAACGCGATGGCGTCCACTCGTTTCCGAGTGCGTGTGAATGTAGATGTTTCGCAGGAGATGCCTTGGCGGCGCGACGGGGCGTGCATCTTGAACAATGAGTCCTGGCCTGTCGCCAACACGCAATGAGGCGCTGACGGATTCGATCGGCTCGTCGAAGACCGGATGAATAAGATTGTCGAGATCGAAGGGGTGACCACGCCGACGTAGGCCGCTCACGATGAACGTCAGGGAGGGGTTCCGTGGTGACGTTGTGACCGACCGCTTGATGTGGTCTTGCCACTCGGACTGGCCTCTCCCTCCTGACAACACCGGCTCGCCCTCAACAAAGTCACGCATGTCCGGCATTATGCACACTCTGTTCGGCATCGTGGGAAAGCCAGCTCGGCGGGACTCGGTGGGTGTCTCCGCTGAGCGGCGTCAGGTGAGGAGGCGCGTTTCGGCCCCGTCGATGGATTGCCACCATCGGTTGTACCGGGAGTAGACGAGCGGGTCTCGGTCCACCAGCTCTGCGAGCGAGTATGCCCCGCTGACCAAACCCTTCCATTCGTCGTCTGACAGCCTGCGGAATGCGGTCGCTTCGATGCCTTCGGGGGTTGCCCTCCACACGCCCGCGACGAACCCGTCAACGAGCAGTGTCGGCAAGACGTCCCCGTTGTTGCGGATCACGGTCTTTCGGAACTCCTCAGGAATCACGCGTGATCTGTCCGCGTATGCGAGCAGGGTGCTGTCCCACATCGCCATGAGCCGGGGCGGGACCGAAGTCGCTTCATCGGGGATCTCACCGGCTTCGACATCGAACAGCACCTCACCGTTCGGTCCTTCATGACGCAGAAGCCTGTCGTCCATCGCGGTCAGGGCCGGTTTGATCGCAGCCTGGGTCTGGAGCGTGAACTGGCCGAAATCCCTCGCAGAAGCAGGACCGAAGGCTTCGAGATATCGGTGGATCGCAGAGGCCAGCACGTCCGAGGTCGGCTCGGGATCGTCGGGAACCGCGGTGAACGCGTTCCGCTGACCGAACGACCAGGTCGCATCTGTGGGGGCGTGCTGAATGGCGCCGACGTTCCGTATCGCCCACCAGATCCCCTTGTCCGGTGGTTCGCCGAGATGCTCTTCGAGCATGTCTTCGATGTCCTGGGACGTGCGTGGCTCGGTCGCAAAGGCGGTCACCAGGAGCATGAGATCGTCGAACTCCGCAGCGGTCAGTCCGGTGTCGACGAACCGCTTGTCATTGAGCCTGGCTCGCAGCCGACCCCCCATCGCTCCACGCATGATCGGATAGTCGGTGCGATGGACGGCGTGGAGGGTCGCACGCATCAGCGTCGCCTTGACGACGTCCCGGTCCCGAAACGCGGTATCCAGATCCGCAGGGTCGAAGTCCGCGACACGATTCCACAGGGCGACATATGGAGACGCAGGCTCCTGCGCCTGAATCGCCATCACCCGTCGGACAGCCTCCCCGATCGGGACCGCCTCACGCTCGAGGAGCATCTGGCGCGAGAGCGTGGATCGATTCAGCTGTCGTCGCGAGAGGAGCATGGCTCGAAATGTAGATGAGTCCACGGTCGGGCTGCCGTCCCCGCGTATCTGGAACTGCGCCCTAGGGTTTGTCCATGCACGACCAGAGCGCACGAGCAACGGAGATGCATCTTTGAGAACTGGGCACCAATCACGATCGCGGCTCGTCGCTGTCGTCCTCCTCGCCGTAGCCGTCATCGGCCTCCCGGCAGGAGCGAGCGCGCAGACCCAGTCCGATGTCGACCGGGCCGAAGCGGATCTCGAACGCGCCAAGGCTCGCGAGACCGCAGCCTTCCAGCGATGGGAGGACGCAAGCGTGGCCCTCGAGACGGCCGTTGCCGAGTTCACCGAGATCAACCGCAAACGTGAGAACCTGACGTACACGATCGAAAAGCTGCGAGCACAGATCGACGTCTACCAAACCGATGCAGTGGCCGCTGACCAGCGGGCGAAGGACATCGTCGTCGGTGCGTACACCGGCGGTGGGAGTGCCGGCGTCGAGTCGGCGTTCACCCTCGGGACGATCCAGGACATCATCCTCTCCCAAGCCCTTCTCGATCAGGCCTCGATCCGTGGCCTCTCTGAGATCGACCAGCTCGCCGCCGTGAATCGCGAGGTCGACCGCCTCCGGATCAACCTATCGGATCAAGAGGCCGACGCGCTGCTGCTCGAGGAGGAAGCGGAGCTCAAACTCGTCGAGGTCCAGGGACTCTACGCCGAGGCCGATGCGGCGTACGCTGCCGCATCCGACGACGTGAAACAGGCAATCGACGCAGTCAGGGAAGAGCAGCGCGAGTTCGACATCGCCGAGGCGAAACGCAAGGCAGAACAGGCCGCGGCCGCCCACACCGCTGCGAACGGAGCCGCGGCAGGTCTACCACCCGACGCAATCGCGGGTTTCGTCTGTCCGGTGCAGGGTGGTTCGACGTTCATCAACTCGTGGGGCTTCCCGCGGTCGGGCGGGACGAGATCCCACAAGGGAACGGACATGTATTCGTCCTCCGGGTACGGGCACCCACTCGTCGCGGTGCAGGACGGGTACATCAAGATGAAGACCGTGAACCTCGGAGGCATCGTCGTCTACCTCTACGACGATGCGGGATACCGCTACTACTACGCACATCTGCAGGGCTACCCGGCCGGTCAGGTCGATGGCCAACGGGTGACCGCGGGCCAGGTGATCGGGTACATGGGATCGTCGGGGAACGCAGGCAGCCCACATCTCCACTTCCAGCTCCATCCCGGTGGAGGGGCAGCGGTCAATCCGTACCCGACCGTGCGCGCGGCCTGCTAGCGCCGTCAGCCGATCAGCTCTAATCTCACAGGGAGTCGACCGAAGGAACCCTGGTGCCGGACGAACACGTCGAGAGAGAATGGGAAGAAGTCAACACCAAGTCGCGTGCTGGCCTGATCGCCCTCGCCATCGCGGCAGTCCTGTTCCTGGTCTTCATCCTCTCCAACACCGCTGACGTCGACATCCAGTTCATCACCGCCAGCTTCACGATGCCCGAATGGCTGATGTTCACGATCATCTTCGTCCTGGGCCTCGTCGTCGGCTGGACCGGTTCTGCGATACGACGCCGTTCCAAGTTGAAAGCCGCCAAGGATGGA
>CAYTWC010000247.1:0-1930 GCA_964441975.1 uncultured Acidimicrobiaceae bacterium
CCACGTGGGGAAGCATCGTCTCGATGACTTCCTCGATGGAGGTGGGTCGGCCGAGCAACTCTGTGATCGATGTCACGGGGCGATCGGGTATCCCGCACGGGACGATGTTGGCGAAGTACTCCATCGCCGGATCGACGTTGATGGCGAAACCGTGCATCGACACACCTCGGGTTGCTCGGATCCCGATAGCTGCCACTTTCCCGCGATGGGTCCACACTCCGGTGTACCCGTCCTCGGCCCAACTCTCGATGCCGAGATCGCGCAGGGTCGAGATCAAGACCGACTCGATGCGCCGGACATGACCGACAGCGTCGAATCCGCCGTCGAGGCTGGGAAGCTCGACGATCGGGTATCCAACCAACTGACCCGGTCCGTGGTAGGTGATATCCCCGCCCCGATCCACGTCGATCATCTCGGCCCCGATCGAATCGAGGGCCGCAACGGGAACGGTCAGGTTGGACCCGTCACCGTTCCGGCCGACGGTGTAGGTGTGCGGATGTTCGAGCAGGAGCAGATAGTCATCTGCCGTGCGACCCGTGGTTCGACCTTCCCAGATCGCCTTCTGGAGGTCCCACGCCTCCGCATACGGCACCCGGCCGAGCCAGCGCGTCCGCAGTGTCGGAGGCTGCCCGAACGGGTTCACGACAGTTCCTGCTCCCAATCCCAGGTCTCAAGGTTGGTCTTGATGTGGTTCAGGAAGAGGACCGCGGTCGATCCGTCGAACACTCGGTGATCCCACGTCAGACCGAGATACCCGACGTGGTGGATCCCGATCGCATCCGACCCGTCCGGCATCTCGACGACCACGGCTCGCTTCGTGATCGTGTCGGTCGAGAGGATTCCCGAGTTCGGCACGTTGATGATCGGGGCTGACATGAACGAGCCGTACGGACCTGGGTTCGTGATTGCGAAGGTCGATCCCGCGAAGTCGTCGGGGCCGAGTTCGTTCGCGCGCGCCTTCGTCGCGATGTTGCGGATGGCCCGTGCGGCGCCCTTGAGTGTCATCGAATCGGCGTCTCTGATCGTCGGGACGACGAGGCCCTGCTGATCGAGATCCACGGCGATCCCCATGTTCACAGCCTTGTTGAACGTCTGGGTGCCCGCTTCGATGTCGAACAGGGAGTTGACCTGCGGATAGGCAGCCAACGCGTCCACCGTCGCTCGCAGGATGAACGGCAGGTATGTGAGGGAGAAGCCCTCCGCCTTCTTGAACGCCACCTTGTGGGCTGACCTCGCCTGTTCGATGCGTTCGTAGTCGACCTCGACGGATGTCCACACGTGGGCAGCCGTCTGCTTGTTCTTGATCATGTTCGCGGCGATGCGACCGCGCATGCGCGAGATCTCCCTGACATCGCCGGCACCGAGACCCGGCACGCCTTCGGCGGCTCGGACAGGCGGAGGTGTCGTCGGTGAGACGGGAGCGGCAGCCTGGGCCGGCGCGGGAGCCGGAGCCGGGGCTGGTGCTGCAGCAGGCGCCGCTGAGGGCTCGGCCGGCGCTGCCGGGGCTGGAGTCGGTTCGGGTGCGCTCGGCGTCGCACCCCCGGACGCACGGGCGGCGATGAAGGACTCGATGTCCTTTCGTGTGATACGGCCACCGTCGCCGGAACCGCGAACCATCGCGACATCGACATCGTTCTCGTTCGCGAGCTTGCGCACGATCGGCGACAGCACGCCGCGCCGTGAGGTGTCGGCGGGTTCTGCCGTGGCGATCGAGGGCGCTGCCGCGGGTGATGATGACTCATCCGACACCGGGGCTGCCGCAGGGGCATTGTCTGCTTCGGCAGGTCCACCGTCTGCCGTCGCGGCCGACAGGTCACCTTCACCCGATTCGGTGAGTATCGCGAGGGCGGTCCCGACCTCGACCGTTTCGCCTGCACCCACGAGGATCTCGGTCAGAACGCCGGACGCAGGAGAAGGAACCTCGGTGTCC
>CAYTWC010000247.1:1940-3460 GCA_964441975.1 uncultured Acidimicrobiaceae bacterium
GATAGCGCATCGTCTCGACGATGATTTCGTCCTCGACGACCTGCTCTCCGATCTGCTTCACCCAGGTGAGGATGGTGCCCTCGGTGACTGTCTCGCCGAGTTGCGGCATGGTGATGGTGACCGCCATGTGAATCTGCTCCTTGTCGCCGGGATCTTCCGGTTGGTTGTACGTCTAGTGAAGTGCTCGGCCCGCTGAGGCCATCAGTGTCTCTCCGACTGCCTCAGAAATCGTTGGGTGTGCGTGGATGAAGGCGGCGGCATCCTCTGGCAGGGCCTCGAATCCCACGAGGTACATGAGCTCGTGGATCATCTCCCCTGCTCCTGGCCCGGCGACCGTTGCGCCGAGGATCTGACCCCCCTCTTCGGCGACGACCTTCACGGTTCCACCCGTTTGACCCTGGATGATCGCCCGACCGATACCACGCATGCCGTGTTCCTGCGTCTCGACCGTATACCCGTCGCTCACGGCTTGGGCCTCTGTGCGACCGACCCAGGCGATCTCCGGGTGCGTGTACACGACCATCGGAATGGCGTTGTAGTCGATCGCGGCATTCTCACCGGTCGCGATATGGGTCACCGCGGCGATCGCTTCGGCAAACGCCACGTGGGCGAGTTGCGGGGTTCCGGCGACGATATCGCCGACGGCGTAGACATGCTTCGCCGACGTCTGCATGGTTGCGCGGTCCACGTTGATGTATCCGCGCTCAGTGGCCACATCGACGGCGTCGAGGTTGATCGAGTCTGTCAGCGGCCGACGACCAACGGCGACGAGGACCTTGTCGACGGTCACGATCTCGTCACCGAACGGAATCGAAACGAGATCGTCCGACACGGTCGGCTGACCGACACCTGCACCAAGGTGCATCGAGATGTTCTTCCTACGGAACGCCCGCGACAACACTTTCGCCGCCTCCGGCTCCATGCCGGGCACGAGCTGGTCCTCGACCTCGAAGAGATGGACGTCCGTACCGACATCACCAAGAAACGAGGCGAACTCACATCCGATCACACCAGCACCGATGATGGCGACGCTGCCGGGCTGCGAGTCCCACGACAACGCCTCATCGGACGTGACAATCGTCGACCCATTCGGTTCGTAGCCGGGTATCGAGGACGGCACTGATCCCGTGGCAACGATGATCGCCTTGGCTTCCACCTCGGTGGTCGAGCCATCGTCGTGGGTCACGGTGACGGCACCCTGACCCTTGATGGAGCCGAACCCGCTGATCGTGTCGACTCCCCTTGCCTTCAGCATGCCGGACAGTCCGTTCACGAGACCTTCGACGACCGTGCCCTTCCGTTCCATCGCGACCGGCCATTCGAACGAGGGCTCGGAGGACTTCACGCCGAACTCGGCCGCTCCTTTGACCGTCGCGAACACCTCTCCCGACTGGATCAGCGCCTTCGCCGGGATACAGCCGCGTAGAAGGCAGGTACCGCCGACGCGGTCCTTCTCGATCAGGGCAACAGAGAGTCCGAAGTTGTGGGCGTACAGGGCGGCTGCGTAGCCACCGGGACCC
>CAYTWC010000248.1:0-3454 GCA_964441975.1 uncultured Acidimicrobiaceae bacterium
CGGTCACCGGCGCGCTCGTGCGCAAGAGCGGTAGGATCATGGGTGGCGATGGGTGGGCGTACGACATCGGGTTCGGTGGTCTCGACCACGCGCTTGCTTCTGGTCTCAACGTCAACATCCTGGTCATGGACACCGAGGTCTACTCGAACACAGGGGGCCAAGCATCGAAAGCGACACCGAGAGGTGCAGTGGCCAAGTTCGCTGCGGGCGGTAAGCCCACCGGCAAGAAGGATCTCGGCCAGATCGCCATGTCTTACGGCAATGTGTACGTTGCGCAGGTCGCCGTCGGTGCCAACAACACTCAGGCGGTAAAGGCGTTCGCGGAGGCCGAGTCGTACGAAGGTCCCTCACTCATCATCGCGTACTCGACGTGCATCGCCCACGGCATCGACATGGGCACCTCGATGAGTCATCAGAAGGACCTCGTCGACACCGGCTACTGGCCGCTGTACCGCTACGACCCTCGATCCGCAGCGCTGGGCCACCAGCCGTTCCGGCTGGACAGTCGGCCCCCCTCGCGGCCGTTCCATGAGGTCGCGAAACGCGAGGCCCGGTACGCCGTGCTTTCGAAGGTCAATCCGGACGGGCACGAGAAACTGATGCAGGACGCCCAACGCGATATCGATGAGCGGTGGTCGTTGTACGAAGACTTCAAGGATCTGGATCGTATCCGGGTGAACGAGGAGGGCGAGGACGAATGACCGCAGATCTGACAACCACGTATTGCGGCCTCGAGCTCGCAAACCCCCTCGTAGCGTCGGCTTCCCCGATGACCGCTTCGATCGAGTCACTCAAAGCGCTTGAGGAGGCGGGTATCGGCGCTGTGGTCCTTCCGTCACTGTGGGAGGAACAGATCGAGCACGAAGCCATGGAGTTTCAGCGTATCTACGCCCTGTCGCAGGATCAATTCGCTGAGTCTCTCTCCGGGTACCTCCCCGAGTTCGACGACTTCGGCACGCGAACCGAGTCGTACCTGGCGCATCTGGTCGAAGCGAAGGAGGAGCTCTCGATCCCAGTCGTCGGGTCGTTGAATGGCACGACGAGAGGAGGTTGGGTCCACTATGCCAAGCGTCTCGAGGCGGCTGGTGCCGATGCCCTCGAGCTCAATGTCTATCTCATCGCCACGGATCCATACGCGACCGGGGAGGACGTGGAAAGGCGCTATCTCGATCTGGTCGAAGCCGTCAAGAAGGAGGTGTCGATCCCACTCGCCGTCAAGATCGGCCCGTACTTCTCGTCGCTACCCAACATGGTTCGTCGTTTGTCGGACGCCGGGGCCGACGCGCTCGTGCTTTTCAATCGTTTCTTCCAGCCCGACATCGACCTCGACACCCTCGAGGTGGTACCTCGGGTGCAACTGTCGCCGCCGACTGCGTTGATGCTTCCGTTGCGCTGGATCGGCATTCTCCACGGAACCGTCCCTGTGGACATGGCGAGCACATCCGGAGTCCACACCGCACACGACGCTTTGAAGGCCATTCTCGTGGGGGCGGATGCGGTGATGATGGCCTCGACCCTGCTGAGGAACGGGCCCGAGCACGTCACCGAGATGCTCACGGGGATGAGCGCATGGCTGGACGAGAACGAGTACGTGTCTGTCGATCAGATGCGTGGCTCGATGAGCATTTCCTCGTCGCCGAACCCCGACGCGTTCGTTCGTACCAACTACATGAAGATGCTCACGACGTACACGACGGCTCCGTAGCGAGAGGCCCCTCAACGCTGCGGTGCGCTTACACCTGGGGCGGTGGCTCCGTTTTGTGCGGTAGGGTCACGCCGAATGCTTGAGCAACTCACCACACCTCTGGATCTCGAAGGTCAGCGGCTCGGTCCCGTGTCCGTCGACGTCACCGCGGACCGCGTCGAGTTCTTCGTGGATGCGACAGGGGACGACCCGGGGCGATGGACCGACCAAGCACCTCCTGGCTTCGGATCGGTGCTGCTGTTCGCGGTCGCCGACATCTTCCTCTACCACCCGAAGGTCATTCCGTTCACCGCGACCCTGCTGCACCTCGATCAGACCTTCGAATACGTGTCGCCCATGCGGATCGGCGCGACACTGACGGTCGCAGGAACCGTGACGAGGGTTCGAGAGCGTGCAGGTTCGTTCTTCGTCACCTTCGAAGCCATCGCGTCCGAACAGGATCGCGAGGTTGTTCGTTCCGTTTCGACCTTTGTTCTCTCGGATCAGTCCGCGCCTGCTCCTGACCTCGTTCGAGCCGAGCCACCGGCGCGGGCCAGGGCAGACACCACCGGTCGAGATCGATCCGCGAGCAGGCACGACCTGGTTCGGTATGCCGCTGCAACCCGCGACTTCAATCCTCTGCATTGGGACCACGACGTCGCCGTCGCCGCAGGTCTTCCGGGAACGGTGGTGCATGGACTACTCATGTACGCGTGGCTCAGCCAGGCCGTGCTGGGAGATCGCGGTGGATCCTTGCTGTCGATGAAGGTTCGTTTCAGGTCAGCGCTGCATCCCGGGGAGCAGGCATCGATCACAACGTCTGTCGATGGAGAATCGGTCAAGTTCGAGCTCTCGCGAGGCGACACCCAGCTCGTCGCCGGCGCAGCGAGCGTTTCCCATGAGTAACCGCATGCACCGCGAATCGGTCGAACCAACTGAACCTCACGAACTCGTCGATCGGGCACGCGACGGTGATCGCGATGCCTTCGGCGAGCTCGTGCGCATCCATCAACACGAGGTGTACACGTTGGCCGTTCGATTGATACGAGATCCGGATCAAGCATCCGATGTCGCGCAGGACGCGTTCGTCCGGGCGTGGCGTGCCATGCCCAATTTCCGTGGAGATGCCAAGTTCTCGACATGGATGCACCGCATCACGGTCAACACCGCCTGGACGCACCGATCGAAACAAAATCGCGTTCGCCTCGATCCGATCGAAGATCTGCACCAAGAGCCTGAGTCGTCGGCCATCGATCCAATACGCGCGGGGGAGTCGGCGTCCGCCGCTCCGCTCATCTCGGGAGCGCTGCTCGACCTGTCCGAATCGGTTCGCGCCGTCGTGGTGTTGAAGGACATCTATGACTGGAGTCACAGCGAGATCGCCGACCACCTGGACATCTCGGTCACGGCTGCGAAGGTGAGGCTCCACCGCGGTCGCAAGGAATTGAGGGCGAAGCTTTCGTCCTTGGGGGAGGGTTCCTAATGGCTGCGCTCTGCTCGACCGTCCGGGTCGCCCTCGAAACCGTGGGTCCGACGGCCGTGTCCGGTCCGCTCGCATCGCATGTGGAGTCGTGTGCCCAATGTCGGGTTGACCTCGAACTGGCAGAAACACTGACGACGCGTCTGAGGATGCTTCCTGCAGCGGAGTTCACGGCCCCTGCCGACTTCACGGCCCGGGTGATGGGATCGCTCGGACCCGTCGCGGTCCCCGACCCGCAGACGCGTTCACACAAGGCCGTTCCCATCGCTGCGGCAGTAGCCACGGCAGCC
>CAYTWC010000249.1:0-3451 GCA_964441975.1 uncultured Acidimicrobiaceae bacterium
GACGACGACGGGCAACCTGCTCATCGGACCGCCCCGAGCAGGCCCGAAACCGTTGCCTCTGCCACGACGACGGGCGCCTTGGCCACCGCCATGACCTCATTGAGGTCCATGTTGTCGATGAACTGATCACTGGAGAGGGCAACGTCCGGGAGGACGTAAGCCCCGGCAGCCCCTGTGTCGGAAGCGATAGACCGCTTGACGTCCTCCCCGACCATCAAGCCTGCTACCGCAGTATTCCCTCCGAAGAAGTCGTTGGGCACGGTGAGGAGTCGGATCGGACGTCCCGCGAGACGTTCGAGGCGTGTGCGGACGGGTTCGATCACGGTCGCACCATACGCACCAGTGACCACCACTGCGGGACCGTCCGCGGCAGCAGGGTCTTTCCGAAGGTGCTTCGGCAGCCGATATCCCTCCGCCGGTGCCGCGGGAACGGAACGCCACTCCCCTGTCACGATCGGGGCTGTGGCGAGTGAGCCTTGCTCGATCCGTTCCAGTTCGTCGTAGAAGGCGCGGATCATGCCGATGCCGTTCTCGTGCTGGGCGAACGACTCGTAGTCTGATGCTGGCGGCACCTCGATTCATGCCTGGACGTACAACTCGTCGGATGCCTGGAACACACGCCTGCCGAGCGCATCGAGCGCCCGTTCCTGCCAGAAGTGGATGATCTCAAGGTCGGCGGCGGCTTCCTGCGGCGTGTGGACGCGCAGGTTGGGCTCCTTGTTGTATTTGGACAAACCGAGGGGGACGATGCCAAGCGTCGACAGCTTCGGGTACCGGGTGATGGTCTCGGCGAGCGTTTGTTCCAGCACCGCTCCGTTGTTCTGACCGGGACAAAGGACGACCTGGCCGTGTACGACGACTTCATTGTCGAGCAACGCAGCTAGCCACCGAAGGCTTGTCGCGCCACGGCGGTTGCGCAGCATTTCGGAGCGGACATCTGGATCGGTTGCGTGGATCGACACGTAGAGCGGCCCGAGCTTCTCTTCGACGACACGGGACAGATCCAGCTCGGTGAAACGGGTCAGCGTCGTGAAGTTCCCGTACAGGAACGAAAGCCGGTAGTCGTCGTCCTTGAGATAGAGCGACTTGCGCATACCAGGCGGCAGTTGGTAGATGAAGCAGAACTCACAGTGGTTGTCGCACGTCTGCACCCGGTCGAAGATGGACGAATTGAGTCGGATCCCGATGGGGTCGCCCTCGCCCTTGACGATCTCGACCGACACGTCCTGATCGCCACGTCGCAGCTGGAATTCAGGGTCTACGTCGTCGACGAGCTGCTGGTATTCGATCACATCGTTGGGCACGATTCCGTTGATCGACAGCAGTTCATCGCCGGCGCGCAAACCAGCGACAGCCGCGGGCGAGCCGGGAAGGACCTCGAGGACGGTAGGAAGGGACATCGGGCGTGAGGTTACCGGCGACAACCTCACACAGCCCCGATCGTTTCAGACTTCTTGCGGTCCTATCCTCGGAGGATGGCGACGAAGGTACTTCTTGCAGAACCACGCGGATTCTGTGCCGGGGTGGAAATGGCGATCAAGGCCCTCACCTGGATGGTGCAAGTGTTCGAACCCCCGGTCTACTGCTACCACGAGATCGTCCACAACGCCGCGGTGGTCGCCGCGTTCGAACGAGCCGGCGTCGTGTTCGTCGACGACATCGACGATGTGCCCGCGGGGAAACCGATCATGCTGTCGGCCCACGGCTCCTCTCCCGAAGTTGTCGAAGGCGCCACCGACCGGGCGGCCGTCATGGTCGATGCCGTATGTCCGCTGGTCACGAAGGTCCATCACGAGGTCAAGCGGATGGCCTCCCAGGGCTACGACATCATCTACGTCGGTCACGAAGGCCACGATGAGGCGATTGGCGCGATAGCCGAGGCCCCTCACGCCGCCCAGCTCGTCGACCCTCGAGTCGGGTTGGATACTTTCGATGGCGGCGAGGACGGCAAGGTCGCGTTGCTCGCCCAGACCACGCTCGGTCTGTACGAGTGGGAGGATGTCCTGTCATCTGCCGAGGAACAGTTTCCGGATCTGTGGACAGCCAGGAAGTCGGACCTCTGCTACGCAACGACAAATCGCCAGTCCGCCATCCAGAAGCTTGCTGAGCGCGCCGACCTGCTCCTCGTCGTCGGCTCGGAGAACTCGTCGAACACCCAGGCGCTCGTGCGGGTCGGAGCGAATGCTGGTGTCCCCGCCTATCGGATCGATGGTCCCGAAGGCATCGATCCTGCATGGCTCGAAGGTGCCGACATCGTCGGGGTGACCGCGGGTGCATCTGCTCCTGACCAGAGAGTCCAGCGAGTCATCGATGCTGTTGCACCAACCGAAGGCACCGAGTTGGTCAGGGTCACGGAGGAAGATGAGTACTTCCCCCTGCCACCGCAGCTCCGCAAATTCATGCAGACGCTCCAGTCGCTCGTCGAAGGTGGATTTGCGTGCCGTACTCCCGGACTCGAAGGCCCCGTCGAACTCGACCGCCACACCTCGGCGACCGAAGCCCTCAGCATCCTCGGCGTCTAACGCATCCAAGACCCCATTCCGTGGGCCCCAGAGCACATATAGGTATCCGCGTACCCAGGGTACGCGGACTCTTATATGACCTCACCAGCCCACAGAATGAGGTTTCGGGGACCGAGTCACGGTGATCGCAGATCACGGAACCGCGCTTGTGCATCGGCGGTGAGTCCGGTGTCACCCGAAATCGCGATCGGTGACGACGTATGGTCATGAGGTGGAAATGGAGCCAATGACTGAGGTTCGATCCGAGTCGGCGTTGTACCAGCAACACCAGCGTGAATTGATGAGGTTCGCCACGACATTGGTCGGTCCGTCCGATGCGCCAGACGTGGTGTCAGATGCGATGGAGTCTCTCTTGAGACGAGGGACACTGGCGCAGGCAGACAATCCACGTGCGTTGATGCATCGTGCGGTTCTGCGTCAGTCTCAATCCCTCCATCGGAGCACGTTCAGGCGAAACCGTCGCGAACGCCGTTTCCGGTCTGAAATGATGATTGAGAACCCTGAACTCAGACCGGACGTCGTCGATGCCGTACTCGCGTTGAGCCCTCAACAGCGTGCCTGCGTCTACCTCACGTATTGGAACGATTTCACCGCCGGCCAGGTGGCCGAGTGGCTGCAGATCAGCGATGGCAGCGTCAAACGACACCTTGCCAGAGCCAGAGCCAACCTGCGAGAGGCCATTGATGAATAGCCCTGACCGAAATCCATTCGGACCCGTGCTCCACACGATGGAGACGCTCGCTCCCGATGCCCCCCTGCTCAACGCTGAGAACTCGGCTCGCCACCAGGGACCGGCTCGGGTTGTAGCCATGGCGTTCGCAGCGGTGCTACTCGTCGGAGCGACGGTTCTTGTAGTCACAAAGGGCCTTGATTCCTCGGGTCAACGAGGAGATGTGAGCGGACAAGAAATCGTCTCCACGACGCTCTCG
>CAYTWC010000250.1:0-3442 GCA_964441975.1 uncultured Acidimicrobiaceae bacterium
TTGAAGCGCTCGAGCTTCAGGCAGAAGCTATCACCGCGGGCGCAGCCGCGCTCGGCGTCAACGTCGGGTAGCCGATCAATGCAACGGTTGGTCGCTCTCGCTGTCGTCATCGCCGCCCTAGCGGCGGGGTGTGGGAACAGCGGGAGTGACCTTCTCGTTGAGGCATCGGGCGGCGATACGACCACGCCGCTCGGCAATCGAAACGCGTTCGGCTCGGCAGCACCGAACCTGACCGTTGAAGAACGTAGGACGTTCGAGGTCGGCGACTCCTTCTTCACCCAACCGTGGGTCACAGCACCGGCGTCAACCGACGCCCGTGATGGGCTCGGACCGTTGATGAACGCAACCGCTTGCTCGAGCTGTCACGTGCTCGACGGCCGCGGCAAACCACCGACGGACCCGGACGACCCGGAACGTGGCCTGTTGTTCCGGATCGGTGTGCTCAGTGACGGCGTGGTCGCACCGAGTCCTGTGCTCGGAGATCAACTACAGGATCGAAGTATCCAGGGTGTCGCACCCGAAGGGGCGATGCAGGTCGCCTACGTCGAGATACCGGGCGCGTTCGATGACGGCACGCCGTTCAGCCTTCGGTCTCCCGAATACAGCGTCGTCGACCCGGACGGAGCGGTCATCGATGACCTGCTGATCTCGCCGCGAGTGGCTCCGGTCGTCTCGGGTGCGGGTCTCCTCGAGGCCATACCCGACGATGCGATCCTGTCGCTCGCGGATCCCGACGACGACGACGGCGACGGTATCAGCGGCAGGGCAAACTTCGTCACCTCCGCGGTCACCGGCTCCGAGATGCTGGGACGGTTCGGATGGAAGGCCAATGTCGCAACCGTCGAGGACCAGGTCGCCGCCGCGTTCCTGGGTGATCTTGGAATCACCTCACCGACCCATCCGGACGAGAACTGCACCGCGACCCAGATCGACTGCCTCGACGCTCCGAGTGGTGGGGTCCCAGAGATCACTGAGGATCGTCTGGCCAAGGTCGTCTTCTATTCGTCCACCCTCGCCGTACCTCAGCGTCGGAATCTCGACGACCCTGATGTCATTGCGGGTGCTGCCCTGTTCGAGACCCTCGGATGCTCGATGTGCCACACGCCTTCGTTCGACACCAGCGACCACGACGTTGTCGCGGTGGCAAACCAAACGATCTTCCCATTCTCGGACCTCCTCCTCCACGACATGGGACCTGGCAGACGGGAAGCCCGACGCGATGGCGACCGGGTCCGAGTGGCGCACTCCCCCACTCTGGGGTATCGGACTCATCGAAGTCGTGAACGGACACACCGAGTTCCTCCACGACGGTCGCGCTCGGTCCCTCGAAGAAGCGGTCCTGTGGCACGGTGGTGAGGCGCAAACGTCGCGCGACCTGTTCGTCGCTCTCGATGCGCAGGATCGCTCTCGCTTGATCTCCTTCCTCGAATCATTGTGATCCGCTCCCGCCTCGTCTCGGTCGCCGCCCTCGTGGGGCTCGTCGTTGCCTCCTGCAGCAGTACGTCGGATCTGTCCATCGCCGTCGATGGGGTTGCCGACACCTACCTCATACCCGCGTATGCGGATTCCGGCGCTGGGATCGCCGACCTCGATGATCGCGTGCTCGTGCTGTGCGAGGATCCGACCAGCGACGCCGCCCTTGACAGCGCGCGGGATGCGTGGCGCCCCGCCGAGTCGATGTGGCTGCAGACAAGCGCCGGCTGGTTCGGCCCGACGACAATGGACCGAGCTGATTCCGACATCGGGTACCAGCCCACCAGTGGTAGCGGGATCGAGGAAACGCTGGCTTCTGACCATGTCATCGATGAGCAGTTCGTAGCCGAATCGCTACCGACGACCCAGAAGGGGCTCGGTGCACTGGAGTACATTCTGTTCGCCGATATCCCGATCGACGAACGGCGGTGCGAATTCCTGTCGGCAGTGTCCGTGAACCTTGCATCCGACAGTGACGAACTGACCGACGCATGGCTGACATCGTGGGAAGGCGGCGACGCCTACATCGACCAGTTCCGAGGTCTTGGAGCCATGGGGCTCGAGCCGCGAGCGGCTCTGGGCCTCATGGCAGCGGGGATCATCGAACTGGCGAAGAAGCTCACGCTCAATCAGATAGGCAAGGTGCTGGGGGTCACATCGCCCTCTCCGGATCCCGATGCATACCCCGAGGGTGAGGCACAGTACGGGCTCCAAGCCCTGCGGGATCAGATCGAGGGCCTCAGGGTCGCCTACGGGTCGGGTCCGGAGTCACTGAGTGGAGCCGTCGCGAGCCGTGACGAGAGCGTCGATGCGACCATCACCAACGGTCTCGCGGACGCTCTCTCGAACGCTGACACCCTCCTCGCAGGTACCGGAGGAACTTCGTTTGCCGCCGCTGTCGCTTCGGACCCGAAAACGATGCGCGAGCTCTACGACGCACTCGCCATCGTACGTCGCACCTTCGAGACCGATGTGGTCTCGCTACTCGATCTGACGCTCGGGTTCTCGGACAGCGACGGCGACACAGGATGATGCAGCGGTGGTCCCGGTCCCTCGACCGACCGGTCTCCGGCCAGTCCGGCGCCGTGTTCCGCGTGACGTTCGGCGTCGTCGGGTTCCTGATCGCTGCACGCTACCTGGCGTACGGATGGGTTGATCAGCTCCTCGTCTCCCCCGATCGCCACTTCACGTACCCGGGTCTCGGCTGGATCACGCCATGGGCAGAGCCGTGGATGTCGATCCACATCGCCGTCATGGGTGTGGCAGCCCTGTGTGTTGCGCTCGGCTGGCGGTACCGCTGGGCACTCGGTTCCTTCCTCGTCCTGTTTGTCCATCTCGAGGCGATCGACCGCACGCTGTACATCAACCACTACTACTGGATCGGACTGACCGCGTTCGTGATGCTGGTCCTCCCGCTCAACCGGACATGGTCGCTTGATGCGAGACGAAACGGCTGGAGACCCGTCGTCCCGATAGCGGTCGTATGGCTGCTCCGTTTCCAAGTCGGTTTCGTGTACGTGTTCGCAGGCATCGCGAAGCTCAACACTGACTGGTTGCTCCGTGGTGAGCCACTCGCCACATGGCTCGGCGCACGAACCGACCTCCCCGTGCTCGGCCAACTCCTCGGGTCGATCGAACTCGCCGTCGCACTGTCGTGGGCGGGCGCCCTGTTCGACCTGACCATCGTGGGTTGGATGCTGTGGCGGCGATCACGCCCGTTCGCCTATGGCGCCGCCATCGGATTCCACACGGCAACGTGGCTTCTGTTCCCGTCGATCGGCCTGTTCCCTCTCATCATGTCTGTCAGTCTTCTTGTTTTCTTCCGACCGGACTGGCCATCGCTCGTCTGGTCCGGGATCCGAGGCGTGACTCCCCAACCGACGACGGTTGCCACCGCCAGTACACGACGCTGGACCCGACCGATGAGCGCTGCTCTCGTCGTCTACGGGGTCGCGAGGGGGTTGATTCC
>CAYTWC010000251.1:0-3434 GCA_964441975.1 uncultured Acidimicrobiaceae bacterium
CGAACTTCGTCTTCCAGCCTCTCGAGGCGCTGCTCGTGTTGTTCGTCGCCCAGGAGGTGCTCGGGCTCCAGGACGTCACAGAGGTCGCATCTCGCGAAGGCTTCGCGGTTGGGGGCTTCATCGCTCTCCAGGCGGCGATCGGGTCAATCGGTGTTGCATTCGCGGCCCGCGTTTCGAGGCACATCCCGCTGGGGACCATGTATGCCGTTGGCCTCGGAATGCTCGGTGGCGGCTTTCTCGCGGTGGTCGTGGCACGATCGTGGTTGGCGGTCATTCCGGCAGGAATCGCCATCACGGGCGTCACCTGGGTCAATGTCGCGCTCATGACCTTGCGCCAGAAACTTGCTCCCCCGGAACACATGGGCAGGGTGATCGCTGCCTCCCGCACACTCGCCTGGATCGGCCTTCCGATCGGTGCCGCGGCCGGCGGTCTTCTGGCCGATGCGTTCGGAATCGTCCCGGTCTACGTTGTCGGTTCCGCTGGTGTACTTGTGATAGCGGCGTTCCTGACCCGCACGGCACTCGTGACCGACACGGTGATGGCTGGAGACGATCTTCGGTCCTGAGGGCCTCAGAAACGACGCTTGCTCCGGCGCTTCTTCGATCCCCGACGCGAACTCGCCATCCATCCGACGGCGAACCCGAAGGCCGTCGCGACGAGGATCCAGAACATGATCTGGCTGGCTACATAGGTCATCCGTCTTCCTCCGCCAGGAGAGCTCGGAACTCGATGCGTCTGTTCAAGGCCCGACCCTCCTCCGTTGAGTTGTCACCGATCGGTTGCGTATCGCCGAACGCCAAGACGTCGAATCGCTCCTCATCTTGACCGGCTGCAACGAGATATGCCAGGACTGCGTTCGCTCGGTCCTGCGACAGCGTCAAGTTGTTCTCAGCCGAGCCTGCGGCGTCGGCGTGGCCGGCGATCTCGACGCGGATATTGGGCGCCAAGGAGATGATCTCGAGAATCTGGTCGAGAAGCTCGGTCCCTTGTTCGGTGATCTCGTCACTATTGGTTCGGAATTCGACGACCTGTCCCTCCAAGAGCGCGTTCAGATCGACCTGGAGCTCTTCGACTTCCTCCTGCGTCGGCACATCCGTCTCGGGAGCGCGGACGGCCGGATTGACATCGAAGCCGATTTCGGCCGCTGTCCGGGTCACTTCGTCGTTGAGTGCATTTCGTTGCGCCTTGGTCTCGACTTCGCCCGAAAGGACCAGGAGTTCCTGACTCGGCGCCACGATGACCAGACCCTCAAACAGGCTCTCGCGAGCGCTGAGCACGAGGGAGAGCACTTTCCCGAGCCACGCGCTCTCCTCGGCGAGACCTTCTACGACCTCGACATCATCGACATCGACCTGCGAGAAGCCAGCTTCGAGAGCGGTTGAGACCGAATCCTTGCGATCTTGGGTGGACAGGTCTCCACGTACGACAACCGTGGATCCGTTCCACTGGATCTCCACGGAGTCGCCGACGATCACGATGTCCTCGTCCGAACCTGATCCGACCGGCCAGAGTTTGCCGTCGACCGACGTCACGCCCCCGAGGGCAGCCACCGCGGCGAAGATCGCTTCTTCACTCCGCGATTCGTCTATCGACCCGGTCAATTCGACGTCCGTGCCCGATGCGCGAACGTTCACCGTCGTGAGGTCGTTGGCTTCGAGGAGGCCGTTGGCACGGGTTTCTATGTCCGCTTCGATCGATGCCGTGCCGAACCGAATGGCGAGAAACAGGAGGACGAGGAACGCCCCGCCCGCGACAAGCCAGAACATCGTTCCCGACATGACGACATCGTCATCACGGTCCTGTCGGAATCCGGGGGTGGTCGGGCCCTGATTTGTCTGGCGTCGTGTCGTCATGGCTGCTGGATGCCTGTCAATCGTGGATGGATCGTGGTCCGTGCGCTTTCGGATGGTATCGGCACCTTCATGTAGTGGCATGAACGATTCCTGCGTTCTCGGGACCCGCGAACCGTCCGTTGCGACAGGCGAGTCGGTAGCGTGCCCGCATGGTGATCGGTGAGATTCTTATCGCTGCGGGTGACGGCGACTGCGAGCTGTTCCGTAGCGCGGGTCTGCTACAACCCGTCAATGCGGTGACCAGTCTCTCGTTCTCGGTCGCCGGGTTGGTGATTCTGTGGTGGGCAGGGAAGGCCACGGAACACGAGCGGCTCCTGCGGGTGATCTTCGGAGTTGCCATGGTGCTGACCGGTTTCGGAAGCTTCTTGTTCCATGGTTTTGACAACGCGCTCGCACAGTTCTCACACGACGTGACGTTCCTCACGACCGTCTGGATCCTCGCGGTGATCAACGTGGCCGAGGCACGCGGGTGGGATCGGCGGATCGGTTGGGGAATCGTCGCGTTGGGCGCTGCCGCGTTCTCCATCGCCCTTGTGATCGGACCGACGATCACGAACATCCTGACACTTCTGGTGACCATCGCTCTGGTCGCATCGGATGTCGCACTTGAGCGCACCGGCGGCATTGCTCGGCCGCTGTGGCTGACATCGCTCGCCTCCCTGGTCGTTGCGGTGGTGTTCTTCGTTCTGGGTCGCACTGATGGCGGATGGTGTGATCCCGCCGGGTGGTTCCAGGGCCATGGGCTGTGGCACATCTTCAGCGCACTGGCACTCACGTTGTACTTCGTGGCGACCAGCCGGTCGCGCCAGATACGATCGGTGTCGCTGTGAACGGATCATCGGACGTCCCGACCCTTGCTGACATTGCAGATGCGCGCTCGAGAATCGAGCCGCACGTGCATCGGACGCCGGTCATGACCTGCCGGACGATCGACGCGATGGTGGGCGCCGAGATCTTCTTCAAACCCGAGAACCTCCAGAAGTGCGGTGCCTTCAAGGCGCGTGGTGCAACGAACGCAGTCCTGTCGCTGACGGACGTCGAGGCCGAAGCGGGCGTCGTGACCCATTCGTCGGGAAACCACGGTCAGGCGGTCGCGTACGCGAGTTCGATTCGTGGCATCCAGTCGACGATCGTGATGCCCGACCACGCGCCGAGTGTGAAGGTTGACGCCGTTCGGGGATATGGGGCGGACGTCGTCAAAGTTCCCCACGCGGATCGCGACGCTGCGGTCGAGGAGCTCATCCGCGAACGTGGGATGACGCTGGTGCATCCTTTCAATGATCCGAATGTGATCGCCGGTCAGGGAACCGCCGCAGCGGAACTTGTCGAGGACGCACCGGACCTCGACATCCTCCTCGCTCCGATCGGCGGTGGTGGGTTGCTCTCAGGAACGGCGATCGTCGCGGAGTCGGTCGGGATCGATGTGGTCGGTGCAGAACCGGAACTCGTCGATGATGCCTATCGGTCGCTGCGCGACGGTGTGCTTCACCCGGGAACGGGCAAGCTCAGTGTCGGAGACGGACTCCTGACCGGCATGGGTCCGCTGCCGTTCACCATCCTGTCGGCGCTCGACACGGAAG
>CAYTWC010000252.1:0-3051 GCA_964441975.1 uncultured Acidimicrobiaceae bacterium
CTGTTCGTCGCCGGTCTGGTCCTGATCGGAGTTGCGATCCTGTTCGCCAGACTCCGAAGTGAGGTCGTGTCAGGGGAGGAAGGCAGCCAGGACAACACCATCTGACTTCTGACCTCTGACTTCTGACCTCTGACTACTGACTCTGTATCGTGACCGTATGAACCTCACCGTCATTGACCATCCGCTGACCCGCCACTACCTCACCGTCCTGCGGGACAAGAGCACACCGCCACCACAGTTCCGAGAAGCGGCCAAAGGCCTCACATACACGCTCGTCCTTGAAGCGACGAAGCGTGTGCCGCTTGAGGAGTTCGAAATCGAAACGCCGATGGAGAAGACGAAGGGCTATCGGTTCTCCAACGTCGTTGCCGTCCCTGTCCTGCGAGCCGGTCTCGGCATGCTGTCCGCGGTCCTTGAAACGATCCCGAATGTGAAGGTCGGTTTCGCCGGCGTCGCACGGGACGAAGAAACAGCACTTCCCCAGGAGTACTACTCGAAACTTCCGGATCTCGCCGATGCCACCGTGATCATCTGTGAACCGATGCTGGCAACGGGCGGATCGCTGAGTTGGGCCGTGCAAAAGGTGAAGTCCTCGGGAGCGACGAACGTGATCGCTTTGTGCGTCGTCACGGCACCTCCGGGTGTGAAGCGAATGTACGAAGACCACCCCGACGTCAAGATCGTCGCAGCGTCATTCGATCGCGAACTGAACGACGATTTCTACATCGTCCCGGGTCTCGGCGACATGGGCGACAGGTTGTTCGGGACGTTGTGACCGGCGATGGGCGGGACGACTTCACCATGTCGGTCATCGCCGTGATCGAAGCTATACCCGCTGGCACGGTGACGACCTATGGGGAGATCGCCGCTGAGGCTGGGTATCCGGGAGCGGCCCGCGCCGTCGGGAACCTGTTGCGTGTCACCCCCGGTCTGCCATGGTGGAGGGTCGTCGCCGCGAGCGGAAGACTTGTGCCAGACAAGGAAGCCGACCATGCTCAACGCCTCAGAGCCGAAGGCGTCCCCGTTGCGAAAGGCCGAGTCCGGATGAGAGATACGCGATGACGTTCTCGATGGTCGAACTCATCGGTGAGAAGCGCGATGGACGGGCGCTCACCGCGGATGCCCTGCAGTGGATCATCTCCGAATACACAGCGGACCGCATACCCGACTACCAGCTGTCCTCACTGCTCATGGCGATCGTCCTCAACGGCATGACGCAGGACGAACTCGCTCCGTGGACCGATGCGATGCTGCATTCGGGCGACGTCCTCGATTTGTCAGGTGTCTCGAAGCCCAAAGTCGACAAACACTCCACCGGCGGGGTCGGCGACAAGATCTCCATCCCGCTTGCACCGATCGTGGCTGCCTGTGGCGTTGCAGTCCCGATGATGTCGGGTCGCGGACTCGGACACACCGGTGGGACGCTGGACAAGCTCGAGTCGATCCCCGGATTCTCGACGCAGATCGACCCATCGGATTTCGACGACCAGCTCGACGACATCGGTGTCGTGATGGTCGGACAGACGGAGCGCTTGGTCCCAGCGGATCGGCGCATCTACGCCTTGCGCGATGCCACCGGCACCGTTCCCTCCATCCCGCTCATCTCGTCGTCGATCATGTCCAAGAAGCTCGCCGAGGACCTCGATGGGCTGCTGCTCGACGTCAAAGTCGGAAGCGGAGCGTTCATGAAGACCGTTGAGAGCGCCACCGAGCTCGCGACCACCATGGTCGGTATCGGCGCTTCCCACGCGACTCCGGTCACCGCGATTCTGACCAACATGGATGAACCGCTCGGGCGGATGGTCGGCAACGCCAATGAAATCGTCGAGTCGATCGATGTCCTGAAGGGCGAAGGACCCGACGACGTGACCGAACTCACGAAACGGTTTGCGAGCGAGATGCTCGTTCTCGCCGGAACGGCGACCCCAGCCTCGGCGGCAGATGTGGTGCAACGAACCATCGACTCGGGTTCGGCATACGAGGTGTTCCTCAAGCTGGTCGAACGTCAGGGTGGCGACCCATCGGCGATTGAGAACACGGCGAAACTGCCAAGGGCATCGGAAACTGCAACAATCGTGGCGGACCGCGATGGGTTCATCGAACGGTGCGACGCATACGAGGTAGGGCTTGCCTCGGTGCGGTTGGGGGCTGGGAGGGCGCGCAAAGAGGACGAAGTCGATCCCGGCGTCGGGCTGGAGATCGGTGTGCGTGTCGGGGATGAGGTGGGCGTGGGTGATGTGCTCGCAACCATCACGTACCGCGACGAGAACACACTGGCGAGCGCCAAGAGCGTTCTCGGCAACACCTTCGTGATCTCCGAGCATCCGGTCGTACGAGACGAGCTGATCTTGGGAGAGATTCGATGAACTACCACACACTCATGGCGGCCTCGGCGTCCATTCGGATGTACACCGGAGTCGATCGCTACGACGCCGCGGTCGTCCTCGGATCGGGCCTCGGGTCATACGCCTCCACGTTCGAGGACGGCGTCGAGATGAAGTTCGAGGACATTCCCGGCTTTCCGAAGCCGAAGGTGGCAGGACACTCCGGGTCGGTCGTGGCAGCGGCCGTCGGTGACCGCACCGTTCTTCTGTACTCGGGACGCGTCCACGCCTACGAAGGATGGGAGATGGATGATGTCGTCTTCGGCGTGAGAACCGCCGTTGCATGTGGGGCGAAACGGATTCTGCTCACGAACGCAGCTGGTGGTGTGAACCCCCAATATTCACCAGGGGATCTCGTCATGATCTCGGACCACATCAACCTCACAGGGCGGAACCCGCTGCTCGGCGACAACGACGATCGGCTCGGGCCGCGTTTCCCCGACATGTCCGAGGTGTACTCCGCCGACCTCCGGTCCCGACTCGCGACCACATTCGAGGCGAACGGCCTGACACCTCACGAGGGCGTATACGCCTGGTTCCTCGGTCCGACGTACGAGACGCCTGCAGAGGTGCAGATGGCAAAGACCCTCGGAGCCGACCTCGTCGGCATGTCCACGGTTCCCGAGGCGATCGCAATACGTCACATGGGTGCGGAGGTCCTCGGCAT
>CAYTWC010000252.1:3061-3426 GCA_964441975.1 uncultured Acidimicrobiaceae bacterium
TCACAAATCTCGCAGCAGGGATTTCGGATCAGCCGTTGTCGCACGAGGAGGTCACCGAGACGGCCGCTGAGGCGAAAGACCGATTCACCTCGGTCGTGGATCAATTCCTTCCGACCCTCGTCGATGTCGAGCATCGGCGCCGTTGAGTCGCCTCACAGCGGTGGCCGCGGAGTACGCCAACGCCCCGACCCTTCATAACATACGGCTTCGAAAAAGCCACGAGTCCGCCACCAGAAGGAGCGTCGTGCAATGAACATCGCTGTGTGCGTCAAGCAGATTCCCGACCCGGCGACACCCTACGAGCTCGATGCCGAGAACCATTGGGTCATCCGACCCGATGACCAGGTCCTCGACGACACGGACCG
>CAYTWC010000253.1:0-3381 GCA_964441975.1 uncultured Acidimicrobiaceae bacterium
GGTTGACAATGCGGACCTGCACAGCTTATTGCACTGGGGCGCCATCGCGACCATGTCCGGCGGCGCCCGTCCCCACGTGCGGCGGGATGCCGGCCCGGAGGACGCCACGGCGCTCGAGCATGGCGGCGACCTCGAGGATCACGTCCTCCCGCCACATCGGGGCGACGAGCTGAACCGACGGCGGGGGACCGTCGAAACCGGCGACGGGAGCAGCGAGCGACGGTACGCCCATCCGATTGATGGGCGCGGTGAAGGTCGCGAGGAGCTCGCGGTGGAAGTGCGTTGTCCCATCGATGGACATGTCGGGCTCACCGATCACCTTGCGCAGACCTCCCACCGTCGGACCGACGAAGATGTCGACGCCGTCGCTTGCAAGCGCGCCGAGACGATTCCGTGCCAGCGCACCCCACTCGATGGCGCGCAGCAGGTCCTCACTTGTTGCGTCGCTGGTCGCGGCGAGCCGTTCCCTCGTTTGCGGGCCGTAGCCCTCCGGGTTCGCACCGAAACGGTCTCGGTGGATCGCGAGGATCTCGGGACCTGCGGCCAGCCCGAGGCGTTCGGGCGGTGCGAGGGCCGGATCGTCGATCTCACGTATCCGGAAACCCGCATCTTGTGCGCCTTCGACGAACCTGTCGATGCCCGCACGCACCTTGGCCGACGTCGGACCTGCGTTGCACCACTGATCGACGACCCCGATCGTGAGGGTCGTGTCGGACGACCGCAGGTTCGGTTGGCTTGGTTCGATGGCGACGGACCAACCGTCGGGTGCGTCGTATCCCGCCATCACGAGATATGCCGCCGTCGTGTCGGCAACGGTGGTTGCGATCGGACCGACCGTGTCCAGGGATGGGGCAAGCGGATACACGCCGGTGAGAGGCACTCGGCCGTGGGTCACCTTCAGGCCGTAGACACCGCACAGCGCAGCAGGAACACGGACCGAACCGCCCGTGTCCGTACCGATGGCGATAGGGGTGATCCGTGCAGCGACAGATGCTCCCGACCCACCGGATGAACCTCCGGGCGATGTCGCGAGATCCCAGGGATTTCGGACGGGACCGAAGAAGTGGTTCTCGCTCGTGAAACCGAAAGCAAACTCATGGAGCCCGGTTCGGCCGATGATGACCGCACCCGAGGCGCCGAGTCTTCGAACCACGGTCGCCGAGTTCTCCGGGACTTGTGGCGCGAAGCCAGACCCCCTCGTATTGGGGAGGCCTGCCTGATCGATGAGGTCCTTGAGTCCGACTGGTACCCCGGCGAGCGGACCGGGATCGCGCCCGGCTGCAACAAGAAGGTCGATGCCCTCAGCCCGCGCCATTGCGCCGTCACCATCGATGAGTGTGAAAGCATTGAGGTCATCCGCCGTCGCATATGCGGCTGCGAGTGCTGCTTCGACGACCTCGGCGGCCTTGCGTCGTCCCGACCGCACCTGCTCGGCTATCTCGGAAGCGGTCGAGTCGCTCATGGCGTCATGTTACGACCAGCTGACGGTCCTGTTGTCAGGGAAGATCGCCACCCACATCTTCGATGGCGGCAGGACGATCGCCTCCCCATCGGCGTCGGTCAATACGAACATGTCGTCGATCGAGTCGCGTGACCACGTGCCCTCGATCACCGTCCCATCTCGGAACACCTGTGCGGCGCCCGTGCCGATGGTGTGGATTGCAGGTACCGAACTTCCGCTGCTTCCCGATGCGGTGTATCGGTCTCCGATCAGGACGACGACCATAGGGGTGGTCACGATGTCGGTTTCGCCGTCCTCTGTCACCCATTCGTGAGGGGTGTCGGCGTTGTACCGCTCGTACACCTCGCCGTTCCAAACCCACCGGACCGTCGGGTGCTCGGACCAATCGAGCTCGATCTCAGTCGCTTCCTCGGTCGACTCGGTCGGCTCGCCGAACACGAACGCGTTGCCGGGAGTCTCGTCGGCCCAGTTGTTCTCATCGGCGATGTCGCGGATGATCACCGTGCTCGAGTACAGGTTGTGCGGCGCTGAGCGATGGTTTTCCCGCCAGGTAGACCGTCCGTTGTCGTAGATGACGTGCACACCCTGGGAGGAGAAGATGTCCTGGACCCACGGCTGGGCGCCGGATACCTGGAACGCGGCATCGAGTGGCTTGACGACTTCCGCGTCGGTGGGTCGGCCGGATCGGACGGGTCCCACGTACTCGACGTCGGTGCTCTGGAATGCTGCGGCGAACCTCGTGAGTCCGCCTTCGACGAGGATCTCGTACACGATGTCCGCGTCCATCAGGCCCGACTGCGGTCGAGCGTTGCGGGCATTGTCGATCTTCACGACGACGACTCGACGATCGAGGTTCGAGGCGTCCTCTGCCTCAAGACCGTTGATGCCGTCGGAGATAGCCGGACCCGGGTCGGTCGTCGTGGTCGTCTCGGCGACGGTTGTCGTCGTCTCGGGTACGGTCGTCGTAGCGATCGTCGTGACGGGTGCGAGTGTCGTTGAGGTCGTGGTCGTGTCGGCGCCCGACGATGTGCACGCCGATGCGATGACCGCGACGAGGACGAGCAGGAACATGAGAGTGGTGTGGCGACGCATGCGCCGAGGTTAGAACCCAACCTGCATAGTGGGAGTTCTATCGTTGGTGTCATGGAAGATCATTCCATCGTCGATGCGGCCCGAGAAGGACTCGCCGAGCTTGCCGACCCTTCGAAGGCAGGCCCTATGGCCGCGTACATGAAGACGGCCATGCCCTTCTACGGTGTCCAGAAGAAGGGACGTACAGCTGTTCTGCGGACGCTCGTGCGCGAGTTCGCGCCGGATTCGCATCCGACCTACGAGGCCTATGTCCGTGCGCTGTGGGACCAGCCGCACCGTGAGGAGAAGTATCTGGCCATCGGCTATGCGAGGGCGTGGAAGGAATTCATCAACTTCGACTCACTGCCGCTGTACCGCGATCTGATCGTTGAGGGTGCATGGTGGGACCTTGTCGACGAGGTGGCCGTCCAATTGATCGGTGTCGTCGTCATGGCCGATCGGCGTGACACAGAGCCCGTCGTCCGATCATGGATCGAACACGAAGACGCATGGCTCCGGCGTTCGAGCATCATCTGTCAGATCAAGGCGAAGGAACGAACCGATACTCGGCTTCTTGCGGACGCTTGTCACGCAAACTTCGCCGACACCGATTTCTTCATTCGCAAGGCCATCGGATGGGCGCTCCGAGAATTCGCGAAGACCGATGCCGAATGGGTTCGGTCGTTCGTAGCCGCCAACCAATCCGCAATGGCGTCACTCTCGGTACGGGAGGCAAGGAAGCATCTGTCCTGATCGCGATTACCGGCGCGGCGCAGGCGGTGCCTTCGCCACCGAACCGCTGTCGCGTGCGATCGTGGTGTATCACCGCCGAGGATCGGGATCACCAG
>CAYTWC010000254.1:0-2181 GCA_964441975.1 uncultured Acidimicrobiaceae bacterium
ACCGCAGCCGGCTGGGAATCAGAAAGGGCTTCCAAACCAGTCGCAGCGAGGCGGTACTCGCCATGTCCTACGCGTTCGAACCAGCCGTAGACGTTGTCCCGCATCATTCGAGTCGCCCGATGCACGCCCGTCGCCGACGCCACATCCGCACCCTTTGAAACGCCGTATTCCAAGAGGTATCGAGCGCATCGTTCCGAATCCTGGCGGTACGCCGTCACGATCTTGCCGTTGGTCCCGCCCTCGTTCGGGTCTCCTTTGCGACGTTCGAATTCGTCGAGCAGCCGGGTACGACGTGCCTTGCTCTTGCGTCGCACGAATGGGCCCGGCTCGGCCTGAACCTCCACAGACCCGTCGTCGGCAACGGCGAGAACGCCTACGCCGAGACGACGGCACAGCCCGACGTTCGATCGGAAAGCCTTCCAGCCCTGCCTGCCCGACCATCGAGGGACCGCGACGTAGACATCATCGGTGATCTGTTGTCGCTTCACCGCCTGTTGCAGCAACACCAGAGAGAACCCAAGTTTGAGCTCGACGATCACAGTCCGATCACTGTCGATCCCGACAACATCCGCTGGACCGACCTCGGCCTTCACCTCAAGACCTTGGCTCTCGAGGAACTCCTTCACCGGTCCGTACAGTTCGGTTTCGCGACTTCGGCCCATGTCGGCAGCCTACCGCGCAGCGCCCACGGTTCTGCGGACGCCCCCCCAACCCCTATTCGATTCGTGGTGTCATCACCGACTCATACGTGACCACGGACTCGATCAGCGCAGCCTTTCCATGGCCAGAGAACGTGATGATGTGCGCGAAGCGGATGTCGGATCCGTCAGCACGCAAGACGGACCCTTCTGCGGCCACTTGCTTGCCGTGGCTCAACATCGACGAAACACGAAGCGAGCGAGCAGGTGCGTCAGGAACGTTCGCGAGCGCAACGCCACTCCCCCTCCACGTATACTCTCCGACCCGTTCCCAAACGACGTCGGCGGCCAGCAAGCCAGCGAGAACCATGTTGTCGGCACCCTCGAGTGCGATCAACCAGTCGCGGATCTGTGCTTTGCGCGGTGCGTTCCCGCAATCGACCTCAACGACAATGTCCATCAGGGCTTGCCTCCCGTTCGGCGTCTCGTCATCGAGGCTCGGGAGCCTCGAACAATCCGTCCGGCAGATCCACCACAACGCGGTCGTTGGCGATGTCCACCGTCGGCACCAGGGCATCGACGAAGGGGATCTCGCCGAGGGCGCCGTCGAGGTTCTCCACCACAAGACGATCCTGTGCCGTGGCGATGATCACCTCGCGCACGACACCGATCTCCGTGCCGTCGACATCGACGACTTGGCATCCAACGAGATCCTCGGGCCACCACTCGTCATCGCTCAGCTCGCGTCGGTCACCGATCGGGATCGTCAACTGGATCGCCTTGAGGGTCTCGGCGGAAGTCCGGTCTGCGATCTCGGCGAATCGGACACGGAAATCATCGCCCATCTCTGCCACTTCGGCAACTGTGAGCTGCCGAGGGTCGCTCTCGTTCGACATGAACGACGCCCCGGTGACCAATCGTTCCTTTGCGTCCGTGAGCAAGCCCCGAACGACGACATCCCCGCCGATGCCGTGCGCCCTGCGCACATATCCGACGGGGATGCGGTCTGGTTGGCCTTCGGCCATGTCAGTCGAGGAAGTCGACCTCTACGGAGAGGCCTTCTTCATCTCCTGCGGCGTTGCCCACGTTGCGGATGGCTCGTGCGACGCGGCCTCGCTTGCCGATCACCCGGCCCATATCACTCTTTGCGGTCCTGACTTCTGCCACGACGGCATCGGAGCCGTCCGGCACGATCTCGATCTTCACCTCGTCCTGGTTGTCGACGATTTCACCGACGACGTAAGTGACGACCTTCTCAACGATTTCGCCCTGACTCATTCTTCTTCTTCCGTGGTTGCTTCGGCCTTCGCTGCGCTCTCGGCGACCGGCGCATCAGCTTTGGAGGGGGTCGGCGCCGACTCGCCGACGGTATGGATGTCACCCTTGGCGACCTTGAACTGGGTCCACGCTCCGGAGATCTCAAGCAACTTGCGAGCACGCTCTGTCGGCTGGGCACCGGTGTTGAGCCAGTGAAGCGCACGCTCGTTGTCGATCGTCACGACGGATGGCTCTTGTCGGGGATCGTAGATTCCCAGCTGCTCGA
>CAYTWC010000254.1:2191-3381 GCA_964441975.1 uncultured Acidimicrobiaceae bacterium
TGTACTTGCCGTCGCGTGGCTTGCGTGAATCCATCACCACGACGCGGTACGTCGGCTGCTTCTTCTTGCCAAGCCGCGTGAGGCGGATCTTGGTTGCCATCTCTGGTCACCTCTTCTTGGTTTGTGAACTTATCGCTTTGGCATACCCGGCATGTTGAGCCCGGGTATGGGGCTCTTCCCACCGGCCATTGCCTTCATCATCTTCTGTGCTTGCGAGAACTGCTTGAGGACACCGTTGACGTCCTGCGGTCGAGTTCCCGACCCGGTTGCGATTCGACGTCTGCGGCTGCCCGAAATCATTTTCGGATTCCGTCGTTCCTCAGGGGTCATGGACCGAATGATTGCCTCAACGCGAGCGAGATGACTCTCGTCGACCTGGACGTCCTTCAGGGCCGAACCTGCGCCGGGAAGCATACCAACGAGCTGTTGCAAAGGCCCCATCTTCTTGATCTGCTGGAACTGGAGAAGGAAGTCCTCGAGGTCGAACGTCGAGTCCATCATCTTCTTGGCGGCCCGTTCCGCCTCCTGTTCGTCGTAGTTCTCCTCGGCCTTCTCGATGAGCGACATGACGTCACCCATTCCGAGGATCCTTGAGGCCATCCGATCCGGGTAGAAAGCATCGAGACCGTCGAGGGATTCGCTCGTTCCGACGAACTTGATGGGAACACCGGTGACTTCCCGTGCCGAGATCGCCGCACCACCTCGTGCGTCGCCGTCGATCTTCGTGAGCACGAGGCCGGTGAGGTCCGTGTGCTCCGAGAATCCCTGTGCAACGTTCACCGCCTCCTGCCCCGTCATCGCATCGACGACGAGCAGCGTTTCGTCCGGATCTGCGACCTTGCGGATCGCATCGAGTTCCTTCATGAGCTCCGTGTCGATCTGCAGCCGACCGGCGGTATCGACGATCACAACGTTGGCCGACTCTTCGCGTGCCGCCTTGAGTCCCGCCTTCACAACCTTGGCGGGCTTTCCCTTTCGATCCGCGTAGACCGGGACACCGGTGCGTTTTCCGAGCTGCTCGAGTTGATCGATCGCTGCGGGTCGCTGGAGGTCGGCGGCGATCAGCATCGGTCGCTTGCCCTTGCCTTTGACATGCTTCGCAAGCTTTGCGGCGGTCGTCGTCTTTCCGGAACCCTGCAAGCCCACCATCAGGATGACGAGCGGAGGCGCAGCCGGTCTGACAAGAGGGA
>CAYTWC010000255.1:0-3380 GCA_964441975.1 uncultured Acidimicrobiaceae bacterium
CAGGTCGGTCGGTACACGCCTCTCGGGTGAGATAGCCGAAGTGACAGCAGGCGAGGGCCTGCCGGACGGCTCGCTGACGATCCGACTTGCCGGGACCGCCGGGCAGTCGTTCGGAGCATTCCTCATCGCGGGGATCGACCTGGATCTTGCCGGCGCAGGAAACGACTACGTCGGTAAGGGCATGGGAGGTGGGTCGATTGCGATCCGACCACACGCGATCGGTTCCGAGGTCCCGCACGCAGCGGGGAATGCATGCTTGTACGGCGCGACCGGGGGCTCGCTGTTCGCAGCAGGGTCGGTCGGTCAACGCTTTGCCGTGCGCAACTCAGGCGCCGTTGCGGTCGTCGAAGGAACGTCCGACCATCTGGCTGAGTACATGACCGGGGGGACGGTCGCGGTGCTCGGTCCGACGGGCAGGAATGTCGGCGCCGGCATGACCGGCGGTGTGCTCTTCCTGTATGACCCGACGCACGCCGCAAAGAGTCGTGTTTCTGACAGTGCCCCGTCACTGCATCGACTCGATCCCGCCGACAAAGACCTGCTGAGGGCATTGATCACCGAGCACATCGATAGGACGGGATCGGTGCGGGCTCAAGAGATCCTCTCTGGTTGGGATTCGGCCGTCGAGCGGTTCTGGATCCTCCGTCCGGAAGCACCCGAGTGGGTCGAGCAGGGTGAGCAGTCGGCATCGGTGTCGATCGCCACGCCACGCAGGGAACAAACGAACGCGACATAGCGTTGTACGGGTAGAACTGCCGCGGCTGGCGTGGGCGACCAAGTCTTCCCCACTCCCACAACGAGTCGTCCCGCCAGGCCGCGGTACTTCCTCCTGGCTGCGATCCATGATTGATTGACCCCTCGGCTGTGCTCGACGGAAGCCTTGCCAAGGGGTCGCTTTCGAACGAGCCGGTCTCGCTAGTCTCGCGACGATGAGTGATATCTCCATACGTCCCGTCACCGACGACGAGCTTCCAAGATTCCTGACGGCCATCCGCGATGGGTTCGGTTCCCCAGGCCCACCCGAGGACACGTCTGATCGATTCCGACAGGCGCTCCCGGCGGAGCGGACGCTCGCCGCGTTCGACGGGGAATCGATTGTCGGAACGTTCGGCGGGTACGACCTCCGACTCACCGTGCCGGGTGGTGGTCAGGTCCCGATGGAAGGCACCACCGTCGTGACGGTGTTTCCGACGCACCGGCGGATGGGCCTCCTGTCGAGGATGATGGATCTGCACCTGTCGAATGCTGCGGATGCCGCCTATCCGGTCGCAGGATTGTGGTCATCCGACGCGGACATCTATGCGCGGTTCGGCTACGGCATCGCGACTGAGTATCGATCCATCGAGATGCGATCGAGTCAGATCGAGTTTCGCGACGAGATCCCGGTCGACCGGGTGCGGCGGGTCGATCACGACGCAGAAGCCGGTGTGTTGAAAGCAGTATTCGACCGGGTGCGGCTCGGCCGTCCGGGGATGACCGACCGATCCGACGCTTGGTGGGAGCATCGTGTGTTGGCCGACGAGACCTGGATGCGCGAAGGGAAGACCGCACGCCGCTGGGTCGTCCATGAAGGTCCGGGTGGAATCGACGGATACGCGGCGTACCGACAGAGTCCGAGATTTGACGAGGGTTACAACAACGGCACGGTGTCGGTCGTCGAAATCCAGACCGAGACACCGCGTGCGCATGCATCGCTGTGGTCGTATCTCACACGAATCGATGGCCACCCCAACGTCGAGTACCCGTATCTGGCGCTTGACGACCCGCTCCCACTCATGATCAAGGAACCTCGACGCGTCCGCACGACCGAAACGCGCGATGCACTGTGGATCCGGATACTCGACGTCAAGGCTGCATTGGAGGCTCGGACCTATGAGTTCGACGGTTCGATCGTGTTCGGTGTGAGGGACAAGTTCCGTCCGGCGGGGTCCGGGACATATCGGCTTGAGGTCACCGACGGCGTCGGTAGCGTCTCACGAGTCCAGGATGATCCTGAGGTGTCGCTTGACGACGATGTGCTCGGAGCCCTGTATCTCGGTGGTCGGAGTGCCCAGGCGTTCGGGTCGGCCGGTCGGATCGACGGTCATCCGCGAGCGATCGAGCGCATGGATCGGATCTTCCGCACGATGCGCGCACCGTGGATCCAAGAGGTCTTCTGAGATCGACACCCGTCGTCCGAGCCGTCGCATCGGATCCGGCATCAACCGCGGGTCGTCGTTCCTCTCGTTGTCCGGATGGTCCGGCAGCCGACCACAATGGCCGAGGATTCGGGAAATGTTCTGACGCCGGCCCGTGTTGTTCATGGCAAGGGGTTCGTGCGCCAGGGCCTCCCGCGATGCTCGAAAATGGTGCGATACGGTGAGCCGCGAGGCGCACTAGGGTTCGCACTAGCCTCATAGTGGAATTTGTAAGGAGCGGATTATGACCACCGTCGATATTGACCTCGGTAGCTATCAACTTGGCTGGTCTGACAGCGAGGACGAATATGTCTACAAACCCGAGAAGGGTTTGAGCGAACAGCTCATCCGCGACATGTCCGAGATGAAGGGCGAGCCGCAGTGGATGCTCGACTTCCGTCTCAAGTCGTACAAGCGATTCCTTGCGAAGCCGACGCCACAGTGGGGTGGTGGCGGTCTCCTCAACGACATCGACTACGACGACATCTACTACTACATCAAGCCGACCTCCGGTCAGGCGAAGGACTGGGACATGGTCCCGGATTCGATCAAGGACACGTACGAGAAACTCGGAATCCCAGAGGCGGAACGCAAATATCTCGCCGGTGTGACGGCTCAGTACGAATCAGAGGTCGTGTACCACAGGAACCGTGAGGATCTTGAGAAGCTCGGCGTGCTGTTCTCCGACATGGACACGGCAGTCCGCGAGTATCCAGAGCTCGTCCAGGAGCACTTCGGCACGGTCATCCCACCGAATGACAACAAATTCGCGGCACTCAACTCGGCCGTGTGGTCGGGTGGATCGTTCATCTATGTTCCGCCCGGTGTCCACCTCGAGCAGCCGTTGCAGGCGTACTTCCGTATCAACGCCGAAAGCATGGGGCAGTTCGAGCGCACACTGATCATCGTCGACGAGGGCGCCTACTGCCACTACGTCGAGGGTTGTTCCGCACCGACGTACACGAACGATTCGCTCCATGCCGCCGTTGTCGAGGTCGTCGTGAAGGAAGGCGGTCGGTGCCGCTACACGACGATCCAGAACTGGTCGAACAACGTGCTCAACCTCGTGACGAAGCGCGCCGCGGCATACAAGAACGCGACCATGGAGTGGATCGACGGGAACCTCGGTTCCGGTCTCACCATGAAGTATCCGGCCGTGTGGCTCATGGAAGAGGGCGCCCACGGTGAGGTGCTGTCGATTGC
>CAYTWC010000256.1:0-3362 GCA_964441975.1 uncultured Acidimicrobiaceae bacterium
GGGGTCCACCAGCGCACGCCAGCCGATGGCCGGATCGCAATCTTCAACCGGAGCCACTACGAGGACGTGCTGGTGGTACGCGTCGCCGGCCTCGCTCCCGAAGCCGTGTGGTCCAGGAGATTCGAGCACATCAGGAACTTCGAACGGATGCTCGTCGATGAGGGGACCACGGTCGTCAAGATCATGCTCAACATCTCCAAGGCCGAACAGAAGGAACGACTGGAAGCTCGCCTCGCTGATCCGGCAAAGCACTACAAGTTCAATCCGTCGGACCTCAAGACCCGAGCCGAATGGGATGACTACATGCTTGCCTACCAGGACGCCATCGAACGGACGTCGACGTCCGATGCTCCTTGGTTCGTGGTCCCCGCCGACCGAAAGTGGTATCGCAACCTGGTCGTTGCTTCGATTCTGATCGATGCGCTCCGGTCGATGGATCTGTCGTACCCAGAGCCAGGCTTCGATCCGAACGGGATAACGATCGACTAGTCGGTTTCAGGCGCCCCCTGGCGCAAGGTCGAGACGTTCACCCCGCCGTCCGTTCATCCAGGCACTCGCTTGCATTCGTGCCTTCCCTTCGGGTTGCACGACATCGAGGACGAGTCCACCGTCGTCGAGACCGAGTATCACGCGGTCGCCCACCTGTGCTATCGCTGCCGGTATGAATTCGGAGGTCACCTTCGTGCCGACCTGATGGATCCGGATGACACCCTCTTCGGTCGACACCCAAGCGCCGGGTCGGGGAGCAAAGGCTCGGATGCGCCTGAGAGCGTCCGTTGCGGGCAGAGACCCGTCAATCTCCGCCTCGCCCTTCGTAAGTCTGGCTGCGTGGGTCGCACCCGTGTTGATCTGTGGAACCGGCACCCTTCGGCCGAGTAGATACTGCGGCACGGTGTCGTCGACCAGCCGGGCTCCTATGTGCGAAAGCCGTGCGGTCAACGTGCCACCTGTGTCATCGGGAGCGATGTCGGTCGCTCGCTCCCCGATCACGGGTCCGGTGTCGAGCCCTTCATCGATGCGCATCAGGGTCACGCCTGTCGTTTCGTCGCCTGCCGCAATGGCCCTTTCGACCGGGGCCGCTCCCCGCCATCGGGGAAGCAGGGAGAAGTGGACGTTCAAGAAGCCATTTGGCACCGATGCCAGGAGTCTCGGCTCGAGGATCCGGCCGTACGCCACGACGAGACCGAGGTCGGGTGCCACAGACCGCACGGCGTCGTAGAGCTCATCGGCGTTCTCGGGCTGGCGCACAGCGAAACCGAACTGGTTGGCAGCGACCTTGACGGGTGGCGGGACCCGGGAGGAAGAGCGGCCGGACGCACGGTCCGGTTGGGTGATCACGAGATCGACCGTCGCCACCTGGGCGAGCGCACAGAGACTGGGCACCGCGGCTGCCGGGGTCCCGAGGAACACGGCACCCATCAGGTTGCTCGCCGAATACCGAGCGGATCGTCTCTGAGTTCCGTCAGCGCCTGATTTCGCAACCGCGTGCTCAATTGCGAGAGCAGGAGGACTCCGTTGAGATGGTCGATTTCATGTTGGAGCACGCGACCCATCAGATCATCGCCCTCGTAGGTCACCGGGTTGCCATCGATGTCGAGTCCTTCGGCTACGGCGTATTCGGGTCGCTTGATGAGCCAGTATCGTCCGGGAACGGACAAGCAACCCTCTTCGAATTTCAGTTTGCCCGATGTCGACACTATCACCGGATTGGCCATGGCGAACGGTCCATCGCCGGCATCGGCGACGAAGAAGCGTTTCGACACGCCGATTTGAGGCGCAGCGAGTCCGACCCCGGGTGCGTCGTACATGGTTTCGAGCATGTCGTCGGCCAGTTTCTGGAGCGGCTCACCGAAATCTGTGACGTCGCCGGCCTTCATGCTGAGCACCGGGTCGGGGAAGGTACGTATCGGATAGATTGCCATGGCGGGCAGGGTAACGCGTGGGGAGCTGCTGCGAAGGTTCCCGGTATTCAGAGATCGATCGGATCTGCATCGACGCGGACCCGTGCGCCCTGTTGTCTCAGGTCCCCAACAACGCCTCGTAGAGCCATTCGGGCGTTCGAAAGGTCGTCTGCCTGGATCAACCACCGGACCCGGTCACGCATGCGCGCCGGCCCGCGCACGACGGCGGTTGCACCGATAGCGGATCGCAGCGCCTCA
Source organism: uncultured Acidimicrobiaceae bacterium (assembly GCA_964441975.1). Lineage (GTDB taxonomy): Bacteria > Actinomycetota > Acidimicrobiia > Spongiisociales > UBA5794 > UBA5794. The sequence goes on from CAYTWC010000256.1 coordinate 2,160, forward strand.
TCGGCCTCGTGGTCCACATCGATCTCTATCGCAATCAACGATCCATAGGGCGGGAACCCGGCCGCGCGCCGACGTTCAGACTCCGCTGTGAGGAAGTGTTGGGGATGACCCGAGAGCAGCGTTCTGAGAAGCTCCTGATCCGTTCGCGACGTCTGGATCACCACACGGTGAGCTTTGCCACGGTCGATGGCCTGGCCAAGGCGCGCAAGCAATCGCAGCGTGTCCTCGGTTGCCCGATAGTGCGGTGCACCGGCCATCCCGTCGAAGTCGACGACGACCCCGAGACCTATGTTCGATCGACCGACGAGGTCCCGCTCGGATCCGACGACGACCTGACGTTCATCCTCAGCGGTACCGACCTTCGATGCATCCACGAATCGCCGGACATCCTCGACGATCCTGCCGATCCCCGCTCCGAGAGGTCCGAACCGGCGGCCCCCACACGATGCACACGCACCGAGGCGAGCGCCACACCGCCTACATTCGTCGGTCGCCGACGCGTGCGTGCCACACATCCTGCACGAGCGCAGTTCGGAGCAATCGAGGCAACGAAACGCAGGTGCGTAGCCGCGGGCAGTCACGAGCACGAACACGGTCGTCCCCGACGAAACGGCAGTAGAGATGGCATGACGAGTCCGTGAGACGAGCAAGGAGGCACCCGGCGGTTCCTCGGTCCTGTCGACGACCTCGACCGGAGCCCACGCGCGCCCGGCCGGATAGGTGAATTCGACGCCATGGTGGAGCGACTCAAGCGTCGGGACCGGCGAGATGATCGTCAGGTCTCCGTTCGTCTCCACACACCTTCTGTGAGCGATCTCACGGACGTGCAGAGTCGGCGTGGAAGGTGACTTCATCACCCTTCGACCGTCCTCCACGATGATCCACCCACGCCGCGAAGCGACCGGCCACAGCGCGACTTCCCTGGTTCCGATCAGGAGTGCATCGGGGTCGTGGCACGCCTTTGCCCACGCCTTCGTCACGGCTGCACCTGACATCGACGATGTCGCAACGACCACGTGGTGGTCGGTGTTGCCATCGATCATCCCTCCAAGCGCGTGCGCCTCATGCGCTGTCGGAACGATGATGGGTCGCGGACCGGTGTCTTCGATGGCCTCGATGACAGCGTCATGATGTGGGGCGCCGCTTGTGACTCCGATCCGCCGACCGGAGCCCTCACCACCCCCGGCAGACTCGACCTCGATC
>CAYTWC010000257.1:0-3357 GCA_964441975.1 uncultured Acidimicrobiaceae bacterium
AGGGGCACGACCCGTCGATAGCCCTCCCCCACGTCCCGGGTCACGAAATGGCCGGGACGGTCGTGGAGGTGGGTCGCGATGTCACCGGATTCCGCGTGGGCGACCGCGTGACAACGCCGTTCGTCCTCGGGTGTGGCGCCTGTCCCCAGTGTGCGAGCGGCAATCAGCAAGTGTGCGACAACCAGGTGCAGGCAGGGTTCACGCACTGGGGGTCGATGGCCGAGTTCGTCGCCCTCCCCTATGCAGACGGCAACCTCGTCAACCTCCCGGATTCGATGGCGTTCGATACCGCCGCCGGCTTGGGGTGCCGGTTCGCGACCGCGTTCAGGGCCGTCGTGGACCAGGGCCAGGTTCGCGAAGGCACGACCCTGGCTGTATGGGGATGCGGCGGTGTCGGGCTGTCGGCAGTGATGATCGCCGCAAGCCTTGGTGCCACGGTCTTCGCAGTCGACATCAACGATCAGGCCCTCGCCCTGGCCACCTCGTTCGGAGCTTCTGCGGTGGTCAACGCAGCCGACCATGAACGTCCTGCGAACGTCGTGAAGGATTTGGCTGGCGGAGGCGTCGAGGTGTCGATCGACGCTCTCGGTTCGACCCAGACGGCTGTCAACTCGATTCGTTCGCTGGCAAAACGTGGCAGACACGTCCAGGTGGGACTGATGATCGGCGACGATGCACGCCCGGTGATTCCTATGTGGATGTTGCACGCAAACGAGATCGAACTGTTCGGCAGCCACGGGATGCAGGCACATCGGTACCCCGAGATGCTCGGGATGGTCGCCACCGGTCGCGTCGACCCCGATGCTCTTGTCGTCGAGCGTCTGACCTTGTCGGAAGGTGTGGATCTCCTGATGCGCATGGATACGTTCCCCGGCACGGGGTTTGCGGTCGTCAACGACTTCCTGAACTGAGCCGGCGCAGCGTCACGTCCGACTCGCCCCTAGCCTCCCACCGGCGTCCCGGGGGCTACCATCGACCGTTCGAACATCGACAAACGACTCGTCACGATTCTTCTGATCGTCTTCGTCCAGATGGTCGGGGCTGGCATGGTTCTTCCGATTCTCCCGCTCTACGCCAAGGGACAGTTCAACATGTCCCCGACGGCTGTGACGCTCCTCGTGGCATCGTTCTTCGCCGCCCAGGTCATCGGCGGTCCGATCCTCGGCCGGTGGAGCGATCGAGTCGGTCGTGTTCCGGTCCTCATCGTTTCCCAGATCGGGACGGTCATCGCGTTCGCGGCGTTCGGACTTGCGACCGCGCCGTGGATGCTGTTCGCTTCCCGGATCTTCGACGGTCTGACCGGCGGGAACATCGTCGTCGCACAGGCCTATGTCACCGATGTCACACCCCGCGAGAAGCGAGCACAAGCCCTCGGACTCATCGCGGCCATGTTCGGGCTTGCGTTCATCATCGGACCGCTGATCGGCGGCCTCCTCGTCGGGCTCGGACCCCGGGTGCCGTACTTCATTGCGGCGGGTGCTGCTGCCATTGTCGTTGCATTGACGGCGCTCACTCTCGACGAGTCGATGACTGCGGAAGAGCGCGCCGAGCTGCGGTCGAAGGCGGTCAAGCTCTCGTTCAAGGCCGCGCTCGCCATCCGACCGCTGGTGTACGTTCTCATGATCGCGTTCACGGTCCAGTTCGTACTCGGCCTCATCATCGCGACGCTCGCACTCTTCGGTGAAGCGGTGCTGTTCGACACGAATCCTGAACTTGGCGTCGGCGTGATCCTTGCGTTCGTTGGTGTCTCCCAGCTCGTCACGCAGACAGCGATCCTCCCGAGAGCCGTTGCGAGATTCGGTGAGGAACGGCTGGTCGTCGTCGGGATTGCGATCAGGTCGGCCGCGCTCCTCATCTATTCGGTGATGGTCGATCCGCTGTGGGCGTTCATCGGTGGCGTGCTGTTCTCGATGGGTGGCGGATTGACTGTTCCTCCCGCCCAGTCGATCGCGACGAAGACAGTCGACGACTCCAAACGCGGTGGCGTTCTGGGCGTGTTCCAGGCGGTCACCAGTCTCGCCGTCATCTTCTCGACCGCTGTGGCGGGACTGTTGTTCGCTGTCTACCCGCATCTGCCGAATCAGGTCGCTTTCGCTGCGTCTATCTTGTCGTTGGTACCCGCGCTTGCACTTGGCCGAACGGTCTACCGGCGTACGCAACCCCAAACCTGAGGAGCCACAGTGGGATCGATCGGATTTGTAGGACTCGGAATCATGGGTCAGGCGATGGCCCTGAACCTTGTCGAAGCCGGCCATGACGTAACCGTCTGGAACCGCACGTCCTCGAAGGCCGATGCGATCCGCGATGCCGGCGGTGTGGTTGCCGACTCCCCTCAGGCTGTGGCCGCGGCGAATGAACTCGTGATGGTGTGTGTCTCCGATACACCTGATGTCGACGCCGTTGTGTTCGGCCCAGAGGGGGTCGCCGAAGGAGTCTCTCCCGGCTCGCTGGTGATCGACCACTCGACGATCAGCCCGAGCGCCACCAAGGAGTTCGCAGATCGCATAGGCGCCCTCGGGGCATCATGGCTCGATGCGCCCATCAGTGGAGGATCCGAGGGTGCCAAGAATGGAACACTGAGCATCATGATCGGCGGTTCAGCCGAGGATGTCGAGCGAGCTCGAGTGTTCCTTGAGGTTGTCGGGACCACGATCACGCACGTCGGGCCCCAGGGCGCCGGTCAGCTCGTGAAGGCGGTCAACCAGATTCTCGTCGTGGTCAACCAGCTTGCTGTGTCCGAAGCGCTGCTTCTCGCCGAGGCCGGGGACCTCGACCTGGCTGCGACGCTGAGAGCGGTCGAGAGTGGCGCCGCTGGTTCGTGGATGCTGTCGAACCGCGGTCCGCAGATGATCGAGCGCGATTGGCGCCCGGGATTCACGATCGACCTGCAACAGAAGGATCTGCGACTCGTCCTCGAAGCAGCGGACGACCTCGGAGTCCCCGTTCCCGGCACAGCGCTTGTGTTCCAGCTCTATCGGGCGCTGCAACAGCGCGGGCTCGGATCCGATGGCAACCATGCCCTTGTGAAGGCGCTCGAAGAGATGTCGGGAATCGAGATCGGGTCCGATGGATGACGATGGACGTCAGGTAGGTGTCGGTCCGCACCCGCTCCCCTGGCCAGACGATGACCGGCTCGATCGCGAACTCCTCGCCGAAGGCGACCAGCGCAACGTCGTCGACGAGTACCGGTATTGGAAGAGGGAGGCGATCGTCGCCGATCTCGACGCAAAACGTCATCCATTCCATGTGGCGATCGAGAACTGGCAGCACGACTTCAACATCGGGACAGTGGTTCGCAACGCCAACGCGTTTCTTGCACACACGGTGCACATCATCGGGAAACGCCGGTGGAACAAG
>CAYTWC010000258.1:0-1621 GCA_964441975.1 uncultured Acidimicrobiaceae bacterium
GAACGAGCGACGAAGTTCCACCACATCTGGACCTGCTCACCGAGCGGTTCACCACCGAGGAGCATGCATCGCCCCTCCCCACCGCGGACTGCGATTCGCAGCGACATCCGCCCGAGGGGCACGATGGCCAAAGAACCAGGTTCGACGATCACGTCCTCGACCAGCATCGGACGATCGATCGGGACCACGCCGTGTTCGAAGTGAACGTCCAGTGGCAGCTCCACCGATTCGCGAACCAATACTTCCAATCCCAGCGTCGGATGGTCCGCCAGCGCCGGCGACGCGGTCCCAGCGATTTCGCCGATGAGAACCGTGGCTGTCGAGGTGCCGAGATCGAGCCGCGGCAGCTCAGGCAGGTGCTGGAAGCCGTTGTCGCCGTTGCGGGTCCCTTGAGGTTGGGCGAGCCACATCTGGATCCCCATCGTGTCGGTCCCCTCGACCACCGACGACGTCTCGACGCCCAGCTCTGCGTGGGCGATGCCGTGGCCAGCGGTCATGAGGTTCAGCTGTCCCGGTCGGATCAGCTGCTCCGTACCAAGTGAATCGCTGTGGAGCGCCGACCCGGTCAGGAGCCATGTCGCCGTCGAGAGACCGATGTGCGGGTGGGGCCCGATCTCGAGAGGCGGCGGCTCGGCGACCTCGTCCGGATGCATCATGTCGACGAAGCACCACGGGCCGATGGTGCGGCGGCGCTTCGTCGGCAGGACGCGCGAGACCTTCAACCGTCCGATCTCGGCAGTGCGCCCTTCGCGAACTTCGATCGTCGTGAGCCCGCGTTCAGGCGCTTCGTCGTTCTGATCCTCAACTGGGCCGCTCATGCACCCGATCCTACCGACACTCGATCGAACCGGGAGTACGGCATTTCAGAGAGCCAAGGCTCAAGGAGGCAAGAGGCAAGGCTCAAGAGTCAAGAGTCAAGAATCAAGAGCCAAGAGCCAAGAGCCAAGATTCCCGTTCGTTCAGGCACGGACTGCGCGCAGGACGGTGTCTGCGACGTGGTGGGTCGGTCCTTCGGGATTCTCTGGGCGTTCCCGACGCTCGTGGACCTCGATTCGCCAATCACCGGAGTCCTTCATCGCAGCGAGGACGTCGGGAACCTGGACATACGCATCCGGGTCGTACAGCCGGCTCTCGATCTTCGTGTCGACGGGTTTGTTCATCGCTTCCGGGTCGTGACTGACGAAGAGCAGTGTGCCACCGGGACGGACGGCATCGATCAGGTTCCGCTCAGCACGACGGTCGGCGGTTCTCGGTATCGAGGCGTAGTGCGCCGTCACCAAGTCGTACGTCGCGCTCCCGAACGGATCCAGTGCGTTGGCATCGGCCCGCAGGACGTCGATCGCAAGACCTCGACGCTGCGCCTCGGCAGAAACCTTGGCGAGGGCGACCCGTGAGATGTCGCTCGCGGTCACGACCCATCCCTGCTCGGCCAACCACATAGCATCCCCGCCCTCACCAGCGCCCACATCGAGCGCCGAGGCGGGGTCCACGCCCTCGATCTCATCGACAAGCGTCGGATTCGGTCGTCCGCTCCACATCACATCGGACTCGTAGCGAAGGTCCCAATCGACCTCGTTTCCGGACGGACGCGCCGCCTGTGCCACATCCTCACCCGCGAGGC
>CAYTWC010000258.1:1631-3354 GCA_964441975.1 uncultured Acidimicrobiaceae bacterium
CTGATCACGGCGCCCACGAAGCTGCCGTTCGCTGCGGCTTGGAGCACCTGCTGGCTCGGATCGGTCACGTTGCCAGCGGCGAAGACACCGTCGACACTCGTCGCCCCCATCGCATCCGTCTCGACGACGGCCCCCAGACCGGACGCGTGATCCGTCGGCACGATTCCAATCGACGCAAACGGCTCTGCTTTGACCCTGAACCGTGGACCCACCATCACGACATCGGCATCGATCACCTCCCCACCTTCCAGTTCGACACCGACGATTCGCCCATCGTCATCTTCGACGATTCGCCGGGCCCTATCGGCGACCACGCTCACGCCGGACGCGACGAGTTGCGCGACATCCCGATGATCGGGCCCGACCCCCGAGTGCAGGACGATGGTGAGGTCCCGGCTCAGATTGCGCAGAAGACCCGACGGATGAAGGTGCATGGGTTCCGAGACGATCTGGACGATGCGCCGGTCACGGACTTCATAGCCGTGGCAGAACGGGCAGTGGAATACATCACCACCCCAATGGTTCGCCAATCCTTCGATGTCGGGCAGCTCGTCGACAAGACCGGTCGCGATCAGCACACGCCGTGCGATCAGGGCGTGCCCTCCTACGAGCTCGACCCGAAACCGGCCGCCCTCGTGTCGGGTAACGTCGGCGACCCGACCGTCGACGACCTCGCCGCCGTACATGCGGACCTCGGTGCGTCCGATGTCGATGAGTTCCGACGGCGGCAGGCCCTCGCGCCCCAGGTAGCCGTGCATATGTGCTGCAGGGGCGTTCCTCGGCTCGCCGGCATCCACGACGACCACCGAACGGCGCTGCCGTGCAAGTTGGAGGGCCGCGGCGAGTCCGGCGGCGGAGCCACCGACGACCGCGACGTCGGTGAAACGTTCGACACCTTCGGAGTGCGCATGGGAATGGGATTGTGTATGGGAATGGGTGTGATCAGTCATGTCGACGATGGTACGCTGCCATCCCCTACCCGCAAGCGAGTTTGCGAAATTCGCAAGGAGCCTGACATGGAACAACGCCCCGATGCAATCGAGCGGGTCGTGCGATCGCGGCTCAGGTCCCTCCGACACAGCCAGGATCTGTCGCTGAATGACCTCGCGGCTGCGGCGAACCTGAGCGCATCGACGATCAGTCGAATCGAGACCGGCAAGCGAACAATCAGCCTCGATGTCCTCGTCCCGCTGTCACGAGCCCTCCAGGTCGATCTCGACACGTTGCTGACGGTGCAGTCCGACGACGACGTTGTGATCCGTCCGGTCCAGAGCCACGCCGCCGGTCACACCACATGGATGTTGAGCCGTCCGAATGCAACGACGATGGCCCTCAAGATCCGACTCGACCCGAGCGAAGAGGTGGACGAACCGCGGGTCCATCCCGGTCACGACTGGTTCTTCGTCATCGAAGGAGCCGTCGCTCTCCGCCTCAACGATCGCGAGATCGTCGTCAGATCCGGCGAGGCTGCAGAGTTCGACACGATGACACCGCACTCGATCACCGCACTCGACGGTCCCGCAGAGGTGATCATGATCATCGACCGCGACGGGCAACGCGCCCACGTCCACCACGGCCCGATCGAGTCCGCTGAGCCCGGCAGCGAACCTCGACTCCCTGACCATGACCACGCCTAGCGCGGCGAGACCGCTCGACGGGCTCACTCGACCGGTCGCCTCGGTTCCTGCAAGATCCAGGATCACACGTAGTCGTTCTTGCGGAG
>CAYTWC010000259.1:0-3333 GCA_964441975.1 uncultured Acidimicrobiaceae bacterium
CGACCATGCCGAAGTGGCTGTACTCCTCGAGCTCGAGGCTGGGCGCCGGCCCCTCGCTCACGCGGCGGATGGCGTGGAGGCTGCCCACGCCCGGGTTGCCCAGCCAGCCGAAGACGAGCTTGCGTGCGGTGCCGGCACCGATCATCTGGTCGTAGATGACGTCCGGTGTCATCCGGATGAGGGTCAGGTCGGTGAGACCCTGACGAATGATCTCCTGTCCTGCAGCGAAAGGAATGAGATGGGTGAACCCCTCGAGTGCGACCGTGTCGCCGTCGTGGACGTGCTTGGCGATTGCCTCGGGGAGCGTCAGGAATTCGGTCATGACGTCGTGGGTACCCGAGTTCGCATCGTGCGCACTCTACATGGGGGGTGTCGTTCCCGATCCGCCTTGTCAGCCTGTCGGAAGACCGAGTCCCCGGCTGATGACGAGTCGTTGGACCTCGGACGTGCCCTCGCCGATCTCGAGGATCTTGGCGTCCCGGTACTGTCGGGCGACCACGGATTCGTCCATGAATCCGTACCCGCCGAAGATCTGTGTCGCTTCCCGAGTGGCGGTGACTGCGGCCTCGGTTGCATACAGTTTTGCGATGGCGGCTTCCTGCTTGAACGGCTGGCCCTGCTCCTTGAGCCACGCAGCGCGGTAGGTGAGGAGCCGAGCTGCCTCGGTCATCGTCTCAATATCGGCACACTTGAAGGCTATCGCCTGATAGGAACCGATCGGCTTCCCCATGCTCTCACGCTCCTTTGCGTACGAGACCGATTCCTCAAGGCACGACTGGAGCACGCCGACCGCCATCGCTGCGATGGCGATCCGGCCGTCGTCGAGCGTTGCGAGGAACTGGTGGAACCCTCGCCCTCGCTCCCCGAGAAGATTCTCCTTCGGAATGCGACAGTCCTCGAACACGAGCCCATGGGTGTCGGACGCGTGCCATCCCATCTTGCGATAGGCCGGCTCGACCGTGAAACCGGGAGTCCCCGATGGGACGATGAAGGTGGATATCTCGTCGTCGCCGGTCTTGGCGGTGATCGTCACGAGGCTGGTGATGTCGGTACCCGAGTTCGTGATGAACGCCTTGGAGCCGTTGATCACCCACTCATCGCCGTCGAGGACGGCTCGAGTCGCGGTCGCAGCCGCATCGGAGCCGGCTCCCGGCTCAGTGAGTCCGAACCCGGCAAGGGCGCGGCCGGCGACAAGATCGGGAAGCCATCGCTCTTTCTGTTCGTTGGATCCGAACGCATGGATCGGGTTGATTCCGAGCCCGACGCCCGCTTCGAGGGTGATCGCCATGGACTGATCGACCCGTGCGAGCTCCTCGATCGCGATGCACAAGCTCGTGAAGTCAGCACCTGCGCCACCCCATTCTTCATCCGCGGTGATTCCGAACAGACCGAGATCGCCCATCTCGCGCACGACGTCGGTGGGGAAGTGATGGTCGCGGTCCCACTCCTCAGCGGACGGAGCGATGCGGGACTCAGCGAATTCCCTGACCATGGCACGAAGGGCGCGTTGCTCATCGGAATACGCGAAGTCCATAGGTCACTCCTGTGCGATCGGTGCGGTTCCATGAAGTGTACGGCGCACGGTCCCTGTTCTGCATACGTGCATACTCCCGCTCCCGGGTCCCCGGGCTGCGGTCTGCAGGACGGCTTGGGGTGGTTGCCCTTGGTAACGGCTTCACAGATCCCTGCGGTCGTACCCTGTGACCATGCGCAGATGGTTCTGGGTCCTCGATGTCGCGGTGGTGGTTTCGTTCGTTGCGGTCGGTCGCGACAGCCATGGGTTTGTGACGGACTGGGAGGAGACGCTTCGCGTCGCCGCTCCTTTCCTGATCGCCCTCGGGCTGGGCATCATCGTTCTCCGTGCCTGGCGCAACCCGACCGCGCTCCTGACCGGACTCGGACTCGGTGTCTTCACACTCGTTGCGGGCATGGTGCTTCGACGCCTCGCATGGGACGACGGGACCGCGACCACATTCGTCGTCGTCGCAGGCGCATGGTTGATCGGCTGGATGGTCGCCTGGCGACTGGCTGCTCTCGCCATGGCCAGGGTGCGGTCCCGCTAGGGGCGACAGCGTCGATCTCGTCGCGGCGCACTGCTCCTCGTTGCGCGTTGACTTCCGGTGATCGACGAAGCGCTTTGGGGGTCGACATCTAGGATTGTGCGATGCACGAACGCTGCGTACGCGTTCGGTCGGGGAGGGTCGTCATGCTGCTCGCTGTTGCATCGGTGATCATCGGCATCGCTGTGCTTGCGGTCGCAGCCGATCAGTTCGTGCTGGGGGCAGCCCGTGTGGCCTTGGTCAAACGGGTTCCATCGCTGGTCGTCGGGGTGGTGATCATCGGCTTCGGCACGAGCACGCCCGAGCTCCTGGTCTCCATCTTTGCCGCGGCTCGGGGTGAGGCGGCGGTTGCGGTCGGCAACATCGTCGGATCCAACATCGCCAACCTCTCTCTCTTGTTGGGCATTGGAGCGGTGATCGTCCCGCTCGCCATCACATCGTCGACGGTGAAGCGGGAAGCGCCGATGGTCGTCGGTGCCATGGTTCTCTTCATGGTCGTGGTGAGCGATGGCGGGATCAGCACATTGGAGGGGTTCGTCCTCGTCGCTGCCATGGTCGTCGTCATGGTCGTGGTCATGCGTCCCGCGGCGAACGACGCCATTGCTTCGGACGTGGTCGAATTGTCGGCTCCCAAACAACACCGGCTCGCCGCCGAAGTAGGTCGAACCGTTGCCGGGCTGGTCGGAACAATCGCGTCTGCACAGATGCTTCTGTGGGGCGCGTTGGAACTCGCGACGATCGCTGGTGTCTCAGCTGGGTTTGTCGGCGTGACCCTCGTGGCGATCGGGACGTCGCTGCCCGAGCTGGTCACCGTGATCCAGTCTGCACGGCGCGATGAGACTGATCTCATCGTCGGCAATCTCCTCGGTTCGAACCTGTTCAACGCCCTGGTCGTCGGTGGGAGTGTCGGGCTCGTGGGCGCGGCCGATATCTCTGCGCCCACCCTGATCTCGCTCGCTGTTCCCGCCGCTGTCGCGGTGGCGTTCGTTGCGTTTCTCCTCATGGTCACAGGGCACGTCGTCAGCAGGTGGGAAGGTTTCGCACTGATCCTCGGATACTGCGCACTGATTCCGTTCCTCACGTGACGCCACCCAGCTGGTCAGCAGCGGCGCGTCGGGGCCGCGACGACGAGAGCTAGGCTCGCCGACATGGACACAGCAGTTTCTCTGGTGCAGACGTATCTGTACGCAAACGGCTATTTCACGGTCACCGAATACCCGGTTCTTGAGCACATGGCGACTTCGAACCCGCGTACGATCACCGATGTGGATGT
>CAYTWC010000260.1:0-3329 GCA_964441975.1 uncultured Acidimicrobiaceae bacterium
GGACCTGCCGGGACTGGCGGTCCCTGAGTCGTTCGCCGTCGAGGCCGCCACAAAGGAGAACGACCCGGTAGAGCTGGGGGCGTCGCGGGTGGACGCCTACCTGGCAACCATCACCGTTCCGTCGAGTGTCGATGCCTCGTCACCGATCGTCGATCGCGATGTATGGATCATCAAGTTGTCCGGCATGTCGGTCGCCCGCCCCGGGTCATCAGACGCTCCCGACTCCGCGACGCTGTCGACAGCCTACGTCCTCGTCGATGCTTCCACAGGTGAGGTGATGTACACGGAGTGGCACCCGTAGACGCCCCCAAGCGCCCAAGCCGTCCCTCCTCTGTCACTGCTCAGTCCTCGGACATTGGCTACCGTTCCTCCTGACGCTGAATGGAGATGAGTTGCGGCCCTCGTGGATCGAGATCGACCTTGATGCGATCGAACACAACGCACGCGAGATAGCCGCCCTCATCGCACCCGCCCAACTCTGTGCGGTGGTCAAGGCCGATGCATACGGACATGGCGATGTCCCAGTCGCCGACGCCGCAATGCGGGGCGGGGCTGGTCTGTTGGCGGTTGCACTCGTCGAGGAGGGCGTCCGGCTCCGTGAGGCCGATGTCGATGCGCCGATCCTCGTCCTCTCGGAGCCGTCACTGGACGAGATTCCTGACCTCGTCGCGAATTCGCTTACGCCGACTGCATACCGACTTCCCTTCGTCCAAAGGCTCGCAGCCGAGGCCGAATCCGTCGCCAATACACCGTACCCGGTTCACCTCAAGGTCGATACCGGGATGCATCGGGTCGGAGCCGCACCGATGGAAGCCTTTGCAATCGCACGGGCGATCGATGGTGATGCGAGGCTCGACCTCCAAGGAGTGTTCACGCACTTTCCCGTGTCAGACGAGGACCGCGCCTACACGGAACGTCAGAACACCGCCCTCGTGCAATTCCTCACGACGCTCAACGCAGAAGGGATCCGACCGAAGCTCATCCATGCCGCCAACACGGCTGCCGCTTTCGATCTCCCCGATACCAGACATTCGCTGTGTCGTGTCGGACTCGGCCTCTACGGGATCAAACCCACCGCGGACAGCGGACGCGAGCTGGATCTGCGCCCGGCGATGAAGGTGGTGAGCCACGTGGCGTATGTCCGTCCCCTCCCTGCGGGTGCGCGGCCTTCGTACGGTCGGATCCGGTCGCTTGACGGTGCGCGGAAGGTGGCGACTGTTCCCATCGGATACGCCGACGGTGTACCGCGGAGTCTGAGTAGGACCGCTGACGTGCTCATCCGCGGCAAGAGATATCCATACGCCGGCACGGTGACGATGGACATGGTGATCGTGGATGTCGGCAACGACGAAATCGAAACCGGCGACGAGGTCGTGCTCCTCGGGGTCCAGGGCGACGAGGCGATCCCTGCCGAGGAGTGGGCGGATCTGCTCGACACGATCACGTGGGAGATCATCTGTGATTTCGGTCCGAGACTGCCTCGTCGCTACATCGGGATGCACGATCACGATGGATAACCGGACGCTCACCGCGGTCCCGGGGGTCGAGGTAGGCCACGTCACCCACGCCGAAGCCCGCACGGGGGTGACGGTCATGTCGTTCCCCTCCCCGAACGTTGCCGTCGTCGACGTGCGCGGTGGCGGCCCAGGCACACGAGAAACGGGCGTCCTCGGTGATGCGATCAAGCCGGTCCCTGTCAACGCGATCGTGTTCTCCGGCGGATCGGCCTTCGGGCTCGGCACCGTCGACGGTGTCATGCGCGAGATGGAAGCTCTGGGACTCGGTGTCCCCACGCCCGCCGGCTCGGTGCCGATCGTGCCGGGCGCAATCATCTACGACCTCGCCAATGGACGATCGGACGTCCGGCCGACCGCCGAGGACGGAGCGGCAGCTTTCCTCGCACGATCGTCCGCACCGGTCGAGACGGGTCGTGTCGGTGCAGGGACCGGGGCGACGATCAACAAGTGGGCGGGGATCGACGGCATCGCTCCCGCCGGTCTCGGATCGTTTGCGATGTCAGTCGGAGACGCCACGGTGGGCGCACTCGTCGTTCTGAACGCCGTTGGCGATGTTGTCGACGGTGACCTCTACGATCGTTCCGACCCGTCGGCAGATCTGGTCCCCGGCCTGACTCTCGATGTTGCCCAGAACACGACACTCATCGCCGTTGCCACCAACGCCGGGATCAAGGATCGCAACGAGCTCCGGAGGGTCGCCATTCGGGCCCACGATGCTCTCGGTGCCTTGGTCGTGCCGGCGCACACCCGGTATGACGGCGACACGGCGTTCGTGGTCGACTGTGGTGATTCCGACCCGGCCGCGAACGTGGATGCGATTGCCGAGGCGGGTTTTCGCTGTGTTGCCGAATCGATAAGGATGGCCGCAGGAAGATGACTGAATCGATTGCCGCGATCGAGACGATCGACGAACTGGCTGCGTTGGCCGCCACGTGCACCCGTTGCCGATTGGCCGAGACGAGGAAGACTGTCGTGTTCGCCGACGGATCCCCTGGTGCCGATGTCATGGTTGTCGGAGAGGGTCCCGGTCAGCAGGAGGACGAGCAGGGCGTTCCGTTCGTCGGCCGATCGGGTCAGCTGCTGATGGAACTCCTCGCCGAGCAGGGCATCACGCGAGAGGATGTGTACATCGCCAATGTGGTCAAGTGCCGACCCCCGAGGAATCGTGACCCTCGACAGGATGAGATCGACGCGTGCAAGCCGTACCTCCGCCGACAGATCCAACTGGTGGACCCGAAGGTCGTGATCACCGTCGGGAACTTCTCTTCGAAGCTTCTCCTCGACACCACGGTGGGCATCACCCGGCTCCGTGGTATGTCGTACAAGTGGTGGGGGAGATATCTTGTCCCGACGTTCCACCCGCCCGCGGCATTGCGGGGCGGCAAAGGGGTCACCGACGACATCCGGCGCGACATTGCGACCGTGCGGTCGTTGCTCGACGGTAGGCTCGCCGTGCAATCAGACACGGACGAACCGGAAGAAGATCCGCCGTCCGACACCGCCCCCCACGACGAGCAGCTCGGTCTGTTCGGAGCACAATGACCATCGCCATCACCGCCAATTCGCCAGATGAGACCCGTTCGCACGGGCGGCGTCTCGCACCGTTGCTGACAGCGGGTGATGTCGTCGTCCTCACGGGAACCCTCGGATCGGGGAAGACCTTGTTCGTCTCCGGCGTCGCTGAGGGGCTCGGTATCACCGAACAGGTGACGAGTCCGACCTTCCTGATCGCCAAGACCTATCGAAGCGGGTTTCTTCCCCTTGTGCACGCCGACGTGTATCGACTCGGCTCGGTGGCCGAATTCGACGACC
>CAYTWC010000261.1:0-3321 GCA_964441975.1 uncultured Acidimicrobiaceae bacterium
GTAGTGCTCCACCAACGCATCCGGACCGGTTTCACGCCCCCCTACGGGGACATGGCTGATGGCGTTGCGAAAGTGGTCCGCGACTATCAGAGAACCATCATCGAGCAGTGCATAGAAGAGGTCGATCTCGGAAAAGATGCCTCGGAACCCGATGACGGAATCCGGATCGGACGATGGCGACACGACCACAGCCACGGCGTTCTTGTGCTTCCTGACTGCCTGCCCGATCTGGTCGGCGGAAGCGCGACGGGAGGCGAGGTCGTCGACGGTGGCCTGGGTGAGTCCGAGAGCGATCAGTGTGCCCCCAGGGAAGTCCGAACGCACGGCATCGAGATCCGTGCAGCTGATGCTGATGGCGCCCGCACTCATCGTGCCACGCTCTGCGTCGGTTGTCCGAATTCGCCGGATCGCGCGTATGGGTTGTGGTTGTACCAACCCGAAATCATGAACACGGTGAGGAGGGAGTGGTACAAGAACGGTCGCTCGGTTACCGCGTCGAGCCACTTGTTGATCATCCGGATACCCCGCTCATCCCATATGTCGACTCCCTCGATCTCGGACCGCACGAAATCCATGTTGCGGGTGAGGAACGCGGGTCCGTCGAACTCGAAGTAGTGCTTTCCGATGGTCTCGGCGTCGTAGTTCAGGTAGCGGGCGAGCATCCGACGCAACAGGACCTTGTTGGTCCCGGTCTTCGCGTCGTACCGATCGAGTTCAGGGAGGTTGAAGTAGTAGTCAGCGATCTCGTTGTCACACCACGGAAGCGACGGATGAAGACCGAGAGCCGCTGCCGCAAGGCGTTGCTTCTGGAGTATCTGGGAGGCATTGAGGTATCGCTCGTTGTACGCGGCGAAGAGGGTTTGCAGGTCCACCTTGCGAGCGTCGCGACTCGTCTCATACCACCAGGCTCCGATGTCCTCTGCCTCGGGCAGAAGCCGTCGAATGTGATGGAGTCGCATGGTGCGACCGGGGAGCGTGGCCTCAACGCGGCTCCGAGCGAGATAGTTGACCTTCGAATCGACACGGATGGTCCGCTGTACCGTCCGGGCGAGCCGTCGTCCCCTGATCCGGTAGCGCTGCTTGAACGAATCGCGACCCTTGACCGGGTACCCCATGTAGGAATCGTTGCCGCCGCCGTCGATCACCGTGCCGTACCGATTCGACCCACTGGCTACGGAGGTCGCCAACACATAGGGGATCTGCGAGAGGTCCACACCGGGAAGTGGCGCGTGTTCGAAGAACCTCGTCATGATCTCAGCCGTCGTGCCGGGGTCCACAGGCATCTCAATGACCTCGTGATCGAGCCCGAGCCTCCGACATATCTCGGCGGCCACGGGAGGTTCCGGATCGTTGTCGCCTGAGCTGTAGGTCACGCAGTTGACGTCGACAAATCCACCCTCAGCCAGGGCAAGGGCGACTGCTGGAGAATCCTTGCCCGAGCTCAACATCAGGAACGCAGGTCCGTCGGACTCCGTCAGTTGCCGCTCAACCGAGGCAGTGAGGAACTTGAGCAGTGTGGCCTCATCCGGGTCTCGGTCATTTGTCGATCGTTGTGGGAGCCACTCGTAGGTGTGGTCGAAATCGATTGAGAAGCCGTTGTCGTCGGCGACGATTGTCGCCGTGTCGCCCATGGACAGCAGGAAGATGTCGTCGTACGCAGTCCTGGGCAGCGGTACGAGCCCGTTGTGGAGCATCGCTGACAGCCCGAATGTCGAGAGACGGGCTGACTCCCCGAATGACTTCAAGCGGTCCAACAACGCCACCAGGTCCGTGGAGATCAGGATCCGATCACGACTGTGCCAGATGTAGACGTCGCGATATGCGGTGCGGTCCCCTACCACCTCGATACCTGCGGCGACCGGCCGCACGTACACCGACCAGTCCCTGGGCACCGAGAACTCGTCGAAGTCGTCCCGTTCCAATAGGAGAATCATCCCCGCTCCACCGATTGCGTACTGCTCCCACGAGGAGCCTGTGGTAGATATCGGCAAGAAGGCGCAGGTCTTGAACGAACCGGCGGATTTATCGAACGGGACCGGAACCGAGCTCTAGATCTCCCTACGAGCCGCGATCGCGGCCTCGTAGATCGCGATCAATGCGCGGTAGTTGGCATCGACGCCATAGCGCTCGACGTACGCGCTTCGCGCATGCGCACGCATGCGGTCAGCGGTGCCTGCGTCCATAGCCTTGGACACGGTCCGTGCAAGTGCGTCGGGGTCACCCGGTGGCACCAAGAATCCGGTTTCACCGGTAGCGATGATCTCGGTCAGCGAACCGAGATCCGATGCGATCACGGGTGTGCCAACGGAGTACGACTCGACGATCGACTTCGGAAAGCCCTCGTAGTTGACGGACGGCACGATGCTGAATCGCGCCGCACCGAGCAGATCCGGGATCGCAGATGCATCGACCCGCCCGAGAAAGTCGATGTTTACGTTCGCGGCGGCGGCCTCCTCAACGGTATCAGCGAGCGGACCGGCTCCGGCGATCTTGAGCTTCGGTGGATCGGGGATGCGGTCCCACGCGTCGAGCAGCGTGAGCACGCCCTTGTTGTCTATCAGGCGCCCGACGAACACGAAGTAGCCACCGTCGCCCTGCCGCTCCCCAGGGTCCGGTGCGACGAAATTCGGCTTGACGTGCATCTTGTCGGCGGGCAGTCCGGCTTCCGTGAGTTTGGCCTTGGCGAATTCCGAAAGCACGATCAGACCATCCATAGCGCGATCCGCTGTCTTGGCGACGCGGTGAACCGCCAGAGCTGTCACGATCGGTACGGTCGCGACCCGGCTGTCGCGATAGCAGCCGTACTTGATCGCCGGCAGTCCGACCGTTCGACCGACGCACTCCTCGCACACTGCGCCGTCGCGGAAAAGGACACCGTTCGCACACGTGTACCGATAGTTGTGGATCGTCTGTACTACCGCTGCTCCCCCACGACGCGCGCCGTAGAACGCGGCCTGGGATATCTGGGGCATCCAATTGTGGAAGTGGACGACATCGGCCGCAGTCTCACGGACCAGTGCTTCGATCGCCACCGCGGCAGGTCGATTCCATACGGTCCCGGCCGCAACCGCGATCGTCTGGAGACCGGAGAAGTCATCGTTGTGGCGCACGAAGGGAACCACGTCGTGCCCACGTTCGGTGAGCATCTCGAGTTCGTCCTCGAACACTTGATCCTCACCACCGCGATTGCGGTAGTAGTTGTGTGCAACGATGACGTTCATTCGACTCAGAACCTAGGGCACACGGATGCGCAAACGACGCGGATCAGCGTTGTCCGCTGACGGGGAGCCATGGTGACTGGGACCCCGACGGGATGAACTG
>CAYTWC010000262.1:0-3299 GCA_964441975.1 uncultured Acidimicrobiaceae bacterium
AAGCCATCGGTTCCCAGCGATGTGAACGAGCGCGGCGCGTACGGCGCAATCTGATCGGGGACGATACGCATGTAGTCGGTGACGGCGACGATCGGGCCCCGTGATTTCTTGAGGCGTTCCGTCACGAAAGGTACGCGCGGTTCTGCCTCGGGATGGAGCCTGTTCCAACGATCGATCTCGAGGGCCTGTTCTCTCAGTCGTTTGTACGAGGTCGCGCTCCACAATTCTGCGGCGATTCCGTACTTGTCGATGAGTTCCGCCTGCGCCGCGACTGCCGCCGAGTGACTCGGACCGGAGAACAGGATCGTCGTGCGCAGGTCGCTGTCGGGACCCTCGTCGAACCGATACAGCCCGGCGAGGATGCCGTCATGTGATCCCTCTGGCTTGGGCGGCTGGATGTAGTTCTCGTTGTACATCGTCAGGTAGTAGTAGATGTCCTCGTTGTCGACGTACATCCGTTCGAGACCGTCGCGCACGATCGCAGCCAGCTCATACGCGAACGCCGGGTCGTACGCCTGGCAGGGAGGGACGACGCTTGCGAGGACGTGGCTGTGGCCGTCCTGGTGCTGGAGACCTTCACCGAGCATCGTGGTGCGCCCTGCCGTTCCGCCCATCAGGAACCCTCTGGCCCGTGAATCCGCAGCACCCCACAGCATGTCGCCGACGCGCTGGAACCCGAACATCGAATAGAACGAGTAGAACGGAACCATCGGCACACCGCGGGTTGCATAGCTCGTCGCTGCTGCGATCCAACTCGCTGTCGATCCGGCCTCGGTGATGCCCTGCTCGAGGATCTGACCGTCCTTTGCCTCCTGATACGAGAGAATCAGGTTGTGGTCGACCGGTTCATACAGCTGGCCTTCGGATGCGTAGATCTTGATCTCTTTGAAGAGAGCGTCCATCCCGAATGTACGGCCCTCGTCCGGGATGATCGGCACGACGCGTGACCCGAACGCCTTGTCGCGGGTCAGGCTTCGCAGCAACCGTGTGAAAGCGCCGGTCGTCGAGACCTCGTTGGTTCCGGAACCCCCCTCGAACTCCTCGAACGGCGCCATCGCGGGCATCTCGATGGGTGAACGGACAGGGAGACCCCGTGTGGGCATGACTCCGCCGAGCTTCTCTCGCCGTTCCATCAGGTAGGTCTGCTCGGGTGACATCTCGTCGAACCGGATGAAGGGAGGGACGCCATCCTCGAGGTCGGCGTCGCTGATGAAGTCGTCGAGCCTGAGCCGGTCCCGCAGCGCGATCAGTTGGGCTTGGGACATCTTCTTGATCGAGTGGGTGGCGTTCTTGCCCGCGACCTCCGGACCAAGCGTCCATCCCTTGATGGTCTTGGCCAGAATCACCGTCGGGGCGCCCTTGAGGTTGGTCGCTGCCTCGTAGGCGGCAAAGATCTTGCGATAGTCGAGCCCGCCCCGGCGGAGTGCCCAGATCTCGTCGTCGGTCATGTCGGCAACAAGTTCCTGGAGCTCGGGATCAGGGCCGAAGAAGTGCTCCCGTACGTACGCTCCGGACTCTGCCTTGAATCGCTGGTACTCGCCGTCGACAGACTTGTTCATCTTCTCGACAAGCGCGCCGTCGTCCTTCGCCAGAAGTCGGTCCCAGTCCGACCCCCAGATCACCTTGATGACGTTCCATCCAGCCCCTCGGAACATCGCCTCGAGTTCCTGGATGATCTTGCCGTTGCCGCGCACGGGGCCATCGAGCCGTTGGAGGTTGCAGTTCACGACCCATGTCAGATTGTCGAGCTTCTCGCGTCCGGCGCGAGATATCGAGCCCAGCGTTTCGGGTTCGTCGGTTTCGCCGTCGCCGAGGAACGCCCACACCCGCGAGTCGCGCGTTTCGTCGAGTCCGCGGTTGTCGAGGTACCGGAGGAACTGTGCGTGATAGATCGAGTTGATCGGGCCGAGGCCCATCGAAACAGTCGGGTACTCCCAGAACTCCGGCATGAGCCGTGGATGCGGGTAGCTCGAGAGCCCACCGCCGATCTCGCGTCGGAAGTTCTCAAGATCCTCCTCCTCAAGCCGACCTTCGAGGAACGCTCGGGCATAGATCCCGGGTGTGGCGTGACCCTGGAAGTACACGTGGTCGCCCGGTGTCGCGTCTGCGGTACCTCGGAAGAAGTGATTGAACCCCACCTCGTACAGCGTCGCGGAGGATGCGAATGTCGAAAGATGGCCGCCGATCCCATCGGCAGCCATGTTGGCCCTGATGACCATCGCAGCTGCGTTCCAACGGATCATTCGACGAATGCGTCGCTCGATGTCCGCATCCCCGGGGAAGGGTGCCTCTTCGGAAGGCGGAATCGTGTTGATATAGGGTGTCGAAACCGACCCGGGGACACCGATGTTGCGCGTCAACGCCTGCTCGGTGAGCTTCGCCATGAGATATCGGGCGCGGGTTTCGCCTTCAACGGCGATCACATCATCGAGCGCTGCGAGCCATTCGCCAGTCTCCTCAGGATCCGAATCGCGAAGCTGATGGGTGAATCCGTCGATGTAGATGGGTTTGTCGGTCATGCGCCGATTGTACGCCCCCACGGGATCGAAGGTCCGGGATCGCGGAAGCCGCCGGATGCCGGATACACGATCATCGATCATCGATCATCGATCATCGATCATGATCTTGGATCGTGGATCATGGAGACGTCGGTCTGGATCGCGAAGCGATCCCTAATGTCCCCTCCGGGTCCCGCCGTACTTCATGCGGGTGTCGCTCATGGCTGCCGGCCTGGCCTCGTCGTCGTTGATACCGGCGGCGACGATCTCTCCGATGAAGAACGTGTGGGTTCCGCACGGCACGGCGTTCGTGACGCGGCATTCCATCCATGCGATCGCGTCGTCGAAGATCGGCGCTCCCGTCTCGCCCTCGGTGATCGCGAGGCCGTTGAGCGTCATCCCGTCTTTTGTCGCCGGCTTGGAGAACTTCACGAACGGTCGCGTGTTCTCGGCATCCCACAGATTCACGGTGAAGGATCCGCCCTCCTCGATGAGTCGGTGGGTGACGGCAACGGTGTCCACACCGATGCCGATGAGCACCGGGTCCTGGGACACCTGAGTGATCCAGGACGTGGTCATTCCGTTCCAGTCGTCACCCGATCGCGATCCGACGAGGGCGAGCGCATTCGGGATCTTCCAAGTCGTGGCGTTCAACAATTCCGCAGTGAGTTCCATGGAGTCAGCATAGGGCGTGGCTCAACGCCTCTATGCCGCTTCGTCGATACAGATCCGGGTTGCGATGTCGATGGTGCCGGTCTCCTCGAGCTCACAGGATGCCTGGATCTTGGAGACCGCAGCCTT
>CAYTWC010000263.1:0-3277 GCA_964441975.1 uncultured Acidimicrobiaceae bacterium
AGGGTTAATCCTTGCTCGACTCGTAGAGGGACGCCACGGCGTTGGCGATGATCAGGCCCGCGCGTCGATTCATCGAGCGGAGTGCGACGACGATCGCAGGCGACCTCGTTTCTTTGAGGATCGGCAGTGTTCGCCCGAAAGCTCGCACCCCGAGACGCCCTGCCACGTGCTCTGCGATCGCCACGCCTGCTTCCGAGCGGCTGTGCTCCGAGCTGAAGTAGTACACGCCTTCGACGTTGTCCTCCGGGACCATGAGGCCGACGACGATGTCGGTCTCCATCTTGTTCGCTTTCTGTGACCGCAGGCGTGGTGGTGGAGTCGTGTCGATCGACCGACTGATGGCCGCCCTCGCTCCGAGAAGCTGGAGGGCCGAACTCGTCTCCATCGCCGCAGTCCAGGTCGATTCGCTCTCTTCGGGCGTCCGGCACTCGGGATCGACAAAGATGTGTTGGCCGGCGACGGTCGGGGGAAGGGTCCCGAGCCATTGTCGCTCGCGCACGGCCTCCCTGCCGTGCTTTTGCGTGGCCCGGTCGACGAGTTTCAGCTCCCCCGCGACCGTGAGACCGGCGATGCCGTCCTCAGCCATGTGTCGGTTGTGCTGAAAGTCGAGCAGCCCGCTCAGGGTCTCGGGACCGAAGATCCCGTCGACGTTCCCGACGTCGAACCCCAAGGAGTTCAAGCGAGCTTGAAGTTCCGCGACGTCGTCGCCTCGCATCATCGGGACGCGGTGGTAGAGCATCCGATCCCCGAGGCGATAGCCCGCCTCGACCAAGGAGCGCCAGGTCTCAGGTCCGACGATCCCGTCCGGCGGG
The DNA here is from genome assembly GCA_964441975.1 of uncultured Acidimicrobiaceae bacterium. GTDB lineage: Bacteria > Actinomycetota > Acidimicrobiia > Spongiisociales > UBA5794 > UBA5794. Next base: position 813 of record CAYTWC010000263.1, read on the forward strand.
ATGCCCCTTGAGGTCTGGAAGTCGAACACAGCGGCCTGGGTGCCTTCCTCGAAGACACCTTCCGGATCAGCCGTGCAGTCGAAGCCGAGCGCGGTCAAGCGCTCCTGGACATCGCGAACCGGCGCACCGCGGTCACCTAGGTGGTAGAGCCTCACAGCTCAATGGTGGCAGAAAGCCTGCGGTAACCCGTTGCTAGTTGGTGAACTCGGCGAGCTCGGATGCGAGCTGACCCTTGGACCGCGCCCCGACGAGGCGTCGCTTCTCCTCGCCGTTCTGGAACACGATCATGGTCGGGATGCTCATGACGGAGTAGGCGGACGCCGTACCGGGGTTTTCGTCGATGTTGAGTTTGGCGATCGTCAGCTTGCCCGCGTTCTCCGCGGCCAATTCCTCAAGAGGACCGTTCATGACCTTGCACGGTCCGCACCACTCGGCCCAGAAATCGACGAGCGTCGGTGTATCGGAGTCGATCGCCGCGGCGAAGTCTGAGTCCGTGACTGTCGTTGTGTTCTCACCCATGTGATTGTCTCCTTGTTCCTACCTGTTGCAACAGGGTGTCGTGTGATCTGATTCCGTCAGTGTTGGGACTCGAGCCAACGTTCGGCGTCGAGGGCGGCTTGGCAACCCAACCCGGCAGCGGTGATCGCCTGGCGATAGGTCTTGTCGATGACGTCGCCCGCCGCATAGACCCCTTCGACCGAGGTCTCGGTGCGTCCGGGATCGGTGACGATGTACCCGTCGTCATCGAGCTCGAGTTGGTCGACGAAGACCTTCGTGTTCGGATCGTGCCCGATCGCGACGAACACCCCGTCCGTCGAGAAATGGGACTCCTCGCCCGTGACGGTGTTGCGGAGTTTCACCCCGTCGACGGTCGTTTCCCCAGTGACCTCTTCGACGACCGTGTCCCAGATCACCGCGATCTTCGGATGGTTGAGCACCCGCTCGGCCATGATGGTCGAGGCCCTGAATTCGTCACGGCGGTGGATGACGGTGACCTTGGTCGCAAACTTGGTGAGGAAGAGGGCTTCTTCCATGGCGGAGTCGCCCCCGCCGACGACCACGAGCTCCTTTTCGCGGAAGAAGAATCCGTCGCACGTGGCGCAGGCCGACACACCGAATCCGGTGAGTCGCTGTTCCCCCTCGATGCCGAGCCACCGGGCCGATGCCCCCGTCGAGATGATGATGCTGTCCGCCTCGTACAGGTCCGAACCGACCCAGACCTTGAACGGCCGCTCGGAGAAGTCGACAGATGTGACGTTCGACGTGATGATGCGTGTCCCGAACCGCTCCGCCTGTTTGCGGATCTGTTCCATGAGCTCGGGTCCCATGATGCCGTCGGGGAAGCCGGGAAAATTCTCGACGTCGGTCGTGATCATCAGCTGACCGCCCCGCTCGAGACCTTCGACCATGAGCGGTTCGAGTCCGGCCCTCGCAGCGTAGATAGCGGCAGTCAGCCCTGCGGGCCCACTCCCGATGATGAGTAGCTTCTCAGCCATCTATGACTCCTGGTGCCTTTGCCTGTCCTGTGGGTAGCGCTTCACCCACACGACGGCACCGCCGACGATGAGGATGACGCCGACCACAACGTACGCCGTTTCCATGCCCATCAGCGCACCGAGGGCACGGAATATTCCGACGAGGAGCCAGAACACGGCCATGGCGATCGCGACGAAGAGGACGAGCGCGACGGCGACCCAGGTGACCGCCACTGCCGCCCGGTCGACGGTCATCTCTCGAATCTTCGAGGCGACCATCTCGAGGAGGTCAGCGATGCGTGCGGACAGCGACTGACTTGGTTCTGACATGCCGTGCAGACTAGTGGCGTGTCCACCCGCGTTTGCCACGGGACCCGAGCATCAGATGCGCCTCGATGGGTGGGATGATGTGCCGGTGGCCGAGAAACGGACCGCAGGTAGGTCAGCCGTCGAAGACGACGACGCTGCAGTCAGACATGTCGATGCTCACCGCGGCCTGGATGCCATCGGAGAACTCGAGCCCTACGTGGACGACGGTCGATGTCCCGGAGGAATCGACACCGAGGATGAATGCACCGGTGGTCTCGGGAGGGAGCTCGTCGGCGAGCTCTTCGAGGCACACCTCGACCTCGCCGGTGTCGACCGGTGTCGTTCGGAGCAAGCCGAGTCCGGAGAGTTCCTCCGTGATCTCCTTCATCGATGTGGACCCGGCCGTGAACTCGAGGATGTTCGGCAGTTCGCGTGCCTGGATCTCGGGGGCCGCGACGACCCCCTCGTCGCCTGCTTCGGACCCACCGTCCGATGAGATCGAATCCTGCTCCCCGCCCGCCTCAGGAACTGCCGATGCAGCGACGGTGGTTGCGACCGTGATCTCCGTCATGGCGGCTGTATCAGCATCGTCGGAGCCGCCCAACGTCCCTGGGAGCACCACGATGGCGGTGACTGCCGCGGCAGCCGTTGCGAGGCCGACGACGGGCTGCCACCAGGCCA
>CAYTWC010000264.1:0-3259 GCA_964441975.1 uncultured Acidimicrobiaceae bacterium
AGCCAACGCTGCTCATCCACGGGTTGCGAGACGGCGTCATCCAGGTCCAGACCGCAAAATGGATCGCACAGCAACGTCCGGACTGGACGGCGGTCTATCTCAAGGATCTCGGGCATGTCGCGATGATCGAGGCGCCGGAGAAGTTTCTCGCGGTCATCGACACATGGCTGAAGGCCGTCGAGACCGCAGCGCCCTAGCCCGACACCCTCCTGAGGAGCAGGAACGGTCCATCCTCATATTCGACGGCGAACGCTCCCGATGCAGTGAGCCCGATCACGAGCGACTCGAATTCATGCTCGACGTCGGTCCGTATCGCGACCCAGTCGACCGCGTCCATATCGGCTGGGTCACCGCCCGGTACGCCGTAGTTCTCTGCGATCCACGGGTTCGGGAAGACGTAGACCTGCTCCCGGTTGGCGAGTTGAGGGGTGAAGGTGGTCGTGGCCGCAACGGCGCCGTCATCGGGGATGTGTTCGAGCATGTTCGCTATCCGGTCGGTGTCGCCGTGCGGACGGGCCCAGACGGTGACCGGTCCGAGGGTCGCCCACAGGATCACGGGTGCGATTGCTATTGCACCGATCGCCAGACCGCGGGACCGAAACCGCCCAAATTCTGTGAACCTCGCCGCTCCGTACGCCGCCGCAACCGCGACGACGACGATGAGGTACGCCGTGTAATGGGACTGGATCCGATATTGGTAGTGATGGAGCGACAGGACGTTGGAAGCGAGAACCGGGAGACCGACGAGCAACCAACGCCAACCGAGAAGACTCAATGGCATGGCCAGGACCAGACCGGCGACGTAGCCGAGCTTCGGGCCACTGGTGATCGTGGCGACCCACACCTCCGGCGACGTGGCGAGACCCCAGAGGATCGAGAGTGGCGAGTCGCCGAGCTGCGAGTAGCGGGCCGAGTACAAGAGATCTCCGGTCGGCGACCAGAGAGGAAGAAGAACGAAGAAGTTCAAGACGAAAGCGCCGACCCCCATGGCGACGATGGTCCAACCGGTCCGCCGCTTTCCCATGAGGAACACGACCGCGATGCCAAGCGGAACAACAAGGAGAGCGACATCTTCTTTCGCCGACAACGCAACTGCGAGAGCGGCGATCGCCCACCCGGATCGATCTCGCTGCAGGAGCGCTACCGCAGCGAGCGTCAGAGGAATGACGAGGACCTCGGGATGGAACCCACCGTGGATCTGCCATTGGACCGCTGGCATGATCAGGACCAGCACGGCGGTGAATGCCGCAAGCGGTGTGCTCGCTCCCGCCCTCGTTGCCACCGTATATGTGATGGGGGCGCAAGCGGCGAGTGACATGACGGTTATGACGATCAGCGTGCCTGCGCTCGGATACACCGCGTAGATCGGTGCGACGAGCACCAGGATGTACGAGGAGTGATCAGCGAAGAGGTGCAGGCCACGCAGCGTCACGAACGGCTCTTTGACCTGACTGAGCAACCACGTGCCCTGCGTGAAGATCCCGAGGTCGAACGCGTGCGTGTGAAATCGCAGGTACTGCAGGACACCTCTGATGGAGAACCCGACGGTCCACACCGCGGTCACGACCAACGTCACGGCCAGCGGGATCCGCGCCGTCCGACGCTGGCGCTCAGCGACCTGCTTGTGATCCAGCATTCCGAATCCCCAAAAGAATCTGATCCCCGGTATTCCGTCCACGTCCGAACGACATGAGTACGGTTATCGCGATGGTGGGACGATACCTCGCAATCGGAACGCTGTTCGCAGTCGTCCTCACCGGCTGCGGCACCTCACGTCCGCTTCCGGACGATCCGACGGGCACCACGACGCCGATCACCGCCCTGCCGGACCTGACAACGACTTCTGCGCCACCCACGACGACCAGTACCTCGACGACGACCACAACGACCGTGCCGGAACCCGTTCGCACCGTGCTGGTCGTGAGCGGAACCGGTGACGTGAATCTCGACCCTGCGTTCGTTCGAACGTTCCCGAGCACGGGCTACGAGGATGCGTGGACCGGACTCGGGAGCGTTTTCACGGAAGACGACCTCACCGTGGTCAATCTGGAGTGTTCGCCGTCGGAGCTCGGGGAACCGTGGGACAAGACATGGACGTTCCGATGCGACCCCGATGCACTTCCGTCGATGGCCGCGGCAGGGGTCGAGATCGCCAACCTCGCCAACAACCACGGGATGGACTTCGGTATGGACGCCATGCTCGATGGGATGGACAACCTCGCATCCGTCGGGATCCGACCGGTCGGAACGGGAAAGAACCGCGATGCCGCGTATGCGCCAGCCGTGTTCGAGGTCAATGGCTGGCGGGTTGCTGTCATCGGTAGCGGGGGCGTCAACCCAGAGACCGGAAGTTGGATAGCCACCGAGGACCGACCAGGAATGACGAGCGGTGACGACACGGAATCGATCGCCGAAGCCATCCGGATGGCAAAGCTCGACGCCGATATCGTGCTCGTGACCGCACACTGGGGAAAGAGCTACGAGACGAGTCCGAAGGCTTTCGAACGCCGCCAGGCAGAGGCCTGGATAGCGGCCGGCGCCGATGGAATCTTCGGGCACCATCAGCACATCCTGCAACCGCTCGAGTGGATCGACGGGAAGCCGGTCGCTTTCGGACTCGGAAACCTCGTCTGGCAGGCGTATCCCCCCGAAACACGACGTACTGCAATCGCACAATTCACGTTCGAACCCGGCGGCGACATCCGAGCGTGTCTCATCCCCGTGTATCTCGAACGCACCGGGCACCCGGTCATCCAGGTCGACGCTGAACCGACATGTCCCTCGGACGCACCCGGGTAGCGGCGACCTAGACTCGACCCATGGCAACGATCGTCGCGGTGGCGAACCAGAAGGGTGGTGTCGCAAAGACGACCACCGTCCACACGCTCGCCGAAGCCCTGCACGCCCTCGACAAGCGCGTTCTGATGGTCGACCTCGACCCGCAGGCCTGCCTCACGTATGCGACCGGTACGGATCCCGACAGTCTCGATGCGTCGATCCATGACGTCTTCATGGGGCGCAAGGACCTGACCGACACCGTGATCGCACGTGAGGACGGTCCCGACATTGTTCCGTCGACCATCGATCTCGCAGGCTCGGAGATCCATCTCCTGACCAAGACGGGTCGCGAGTTCGTGTTGAAGCGGGCGTTCAAGGACGTGGTCGGTTCCTACGACATCATCCTCATCGATTGCGGACCTTCACTCGGCATCCTCACGGTCAACGCTCTGACCGCCGCGGACACCGTCCTGATCCCCTT
>CAYTWC010000265.1:0-3251 GCA_964441975.1 uncultured Acidimicrobiaceae bacterium
ATCGACACGTTGGCTCGACTCGGCCGTCCCGTGTTCGCAGACGCAAAGCTCAACGACATACCTTCGCAGGTCGAGCGGGCAGCGAACCGGCTGGCCGACCACGGCGCTCGCTGGGTCACGGCCCACATCGGTGGGGGAGAAGCGATGCTCAGAGCTGCGGTGTCGGGCCTCCAGAGCGGAGCTGGTGGCTCAGCAGTCGGCATCCTCGGTGTGTCGGTCCTCACGTCGCTCGACCAAGCAGACCTCCAGCGCATCGGGATCCAGCGGACACCGGGCCAACTCGTCGGCAAGATGTCCAAGGTCGCGGCGGCCACCGGGTGCGAAGGAGTCGTGTGCTCGCCAGCGGAGCTCAACGTCGTGAGACAGGCAGCGCCGGGGTTGTTGCGAGTCACGCCCGGGATCAGACCAACGACGGTCGACGATGACCAAGCACGGGTTGCGACTCCACGGGAAGCGATTGACGGCGGCGCCACGATGCTCGTCATCGGTCGACCGATAGCGGCAGCGGAGGACCCGGCTGCCGCAGCGGCTGCGATCTGGGCCGATATCAGCGGAACGACGGCGGTGCGTTGATACGATGGGCAGACGAGAGGAGATCGTGTGCTTCCGGAGATGACTGATGAACAGAGGGCGGCTGCGCTTGAGAGAGCTGCGCTTGCCAGACGAACACGCGCTGAGATCAAGGCGCTGCTCAAGACGGGGAGTTTGACCTTCCAGGACGTGCTCGATCGCGCCGACGAGGACGATCTGGTAGCCGGGACTCGGGTGAAAGCGATCGTTGGATCAATGCCCGGCATGGGCAAGATCACGACGATTCGGCTGCTCGAGGAGATCGGGATCGCCGAAAACCGTACGCTGCGGGGCCTGACCGATCGACAAACCGAGGAACTCCTTGACCGATTCGGTTCGTAGCGGGCGCCTGATCGTCATCTCCGGTCCGTCCGGGGTGGGCAAGTCGAGCATCGTCGAAGCCGTGATGGCGCGCTCGAATTCATCCTTCTCCGTATCGGCGACGACGAGAAGTCCACGTCCGGGCGAGGTGGACGGCGTCGACTACCACTTCGTCAATCGCGCAGAGTTCACCCGTCGACGCGACTCAGGGGAGATCCTTGAATGGGCTGAGTACGGAGGCAACCTATACGGCACACCACGATCGTCGGTGCTCCCCCTCATCGAGCAGGGTGTTGATGTGATCCTCGACATCGAAAACGAAGGAGCGAAACAGATACGGGCGGCGTTTCCCGATGCCCTCATGATCTTCGTGGCGCCGCCGTCGCTCGAGGAGTTGGCAAGACGCCTCACCTCGCGCGGCGACACGACCAAATCTGACATCGAGGCGAGACTCGCCGCTGCCGACGGTCAGATAGCGGAAGCCCACGGTCTCTACGACGTCGTTGTCGTCAATGACGACCTCGCGGATGCCATCACCGCCGTGCTCGATATACTTACAAAGACTTCCAACACGCCATAGGCTTGGGGTCGATCCCAATCAACAGGAGCCATACGCCATGATGCTCGAACCTCCCATCGGAGCGGTCGTCGAGAAGACGCAGTCCCGCTTCGGCCTCGTGATCCTCTCATCGCGTCGCGCTCGCCAGATCAACGCCTATTTCCACGAGCTCGGTGCCGGCGTAGGCGGGTACGTTCCACCGCAAGTGCACTCCCTCTCCAGGAAACCGCTCTCGATCGCGCTCGAGGAAATCGTCGAGGACAAGGTCGTCGTCGCCCCCGTCGAGGAATAGCCGATGCTCGCCGGGCGACGGATCGTCCTCGGCATCACTGGGGGAGTGGCGGCCTACAAGGCTGCTTATCTCGCTCGTAGACTCATCGAACGGGGGGCGAGCGTTCGTGCGGTCATGACCCCCTCCGCGACCAAGTTCATCGGACCGGCGACCCTGGCGGCCATCACCGGTTACCGCCCGGTCATACAACTGTTCGATCACGATGATGTTTCTCCTCACACAGCCCTTGCTGCGTGGGCAGACGTCATCATCGTCGCTCCGACAACAGCCGCATCTCTGGCCCGTTTGGCGGCAGGAGAGTCGTCGAATGCCGTGACGGCGACCGTGCTCGCCTCAACGGCGCCGATCATCCTCGCTCCGGCCATGCATACCGAGATGTGGGAGAACGAGGCGACCCAGGCGAACCTCCAGACATTGAAGGACCGCGGATGCTCGATCATCGAACCGGGTGAGGGTGAACTCGCCGGAGGGGACACCGGCGTCGGTCGTCTTCGGGAGCCGGAGGAGATCGTCGACCATCTCGAAGCGCTCCTTTCACAAGGCTCGATGGCGGGCATGTCCCTGCTGGTCACCGCGGGCGGAACCCGAGAACCGCTCGATCCTGTGCGATACATAGGCAACCGTTCGACCGGCCGCATGGGGAACGCCATTGCGAGGGCCGCTGCGGCGAGGGGCGCCCATGTCATCCTCGTCACGACGGCGGGCGATCCCGACATCAGCGGTGTGACGACCATCGATGTCGAGACCTCTGCCGAGATGGCCGAGGCCGCCTGGGCGGCCGCCCCCACATGCGACATCGCCATCATGGCGGCTGCCGTAGCCGACTTCAAACCGGAACACACCGAAGAAACCAAGATCAAGCGTGCAGGAGGCGTGCCGTCGATAACGCTCGTCCCGACCGACGACGTCCTCAAGGGTGTGAATGAGTCGTCTCCGCGTCCGTTCCTCGTCGGGTTTGCTGCAGAGACGGGATCGCTGGACGACGCGCACGACAAGGCGGTACGCAAAGGCGTGGATCTGCTCGTAGCGAACGACGTGGCAAAGGAAGGTTCGGGTTTCGGTTCGGACACGAATGAAGTCACACTGATTCGCCCGGACGGTCACAGCAAGGCGCTTCCTTTGCTTTCGAAGGATGAAGTGGCTGAAGCGGTGTTGGATGAGGTCGAGCTCCTGAGGGGCGGCGAGTGACCCAGCGTGCGTGCCAGGTCGTCCCCGACATCCCAACGTTCGCAGTCGACGACGGCTTTACCTACGCCATACCCGATGACATGCCTATCAGCATCGGGTCGAAAGTTCGCATTCGGATGTCAGGGAAGCGGCGCGCCGGGTTCGTGACGGCGGTCTTCGACCGGCCTGCCGGTCGGAAGTTGCTCGACGTAGACGGCATCTCGGGAAACGCTCCGGTGTTCGACACGGATCTGTTGAATGTCTGTCGCTGGGCATCGACGCACTACGTCGCCCCGCTGTCAACGATCCTGCGCCGCACGACACCGCCGAACGTTCCCAGAG
>CAYTWC010000266.1:0-238 GCA_964441975.1 uncultured Acidimicrobiaceae bacterium
CCGCGTCCCACGGAATCGTGCGCGTGTCCGTTCAAGAGATCCAGGAAGACGTCGGCCCGGATCTGGTCGATCGTGCGGTCGTCCTCGGGTCGGCTCAACGATTTTGCGATGTGGTTGATCCGCCGCGTCGCCCGAGCAACGAGATCCGGGGGGAAGATCGAAGGCAAACAGGTGTGATGTGCCGGACTCGGTCGGCAGCGACGAGATGCGGCGTTGTGCGAACGCGGCGTCGTATCGA